>CALWUF010000038.1 GCA_944384655.1 uncultured Butyricicoccus sp.
TAGGATACGCAGACTGGACTTCAGGCGTCCAGCGCTGGGCTGATCCCGCAGCTTTTCACTTCTCGGTCTGCGTGGAATATTAGAAAGCGGTTTTCGGCAGTTTAGGTATTGCAGTATGCCTTTGCTGTTTTCGGGCATAGAAAACCGCAACTCTTTTCAAGCTGCGGTATGACAATATGCAGAAAGGGACGCTATCGTTTGGTAACGCCCCTTTTGCTTGGTTATTCAGTTGTAGCCTGTTTGCCCGCCGTTCATAAACGCGATGATTTAGGGCTTTTTGCTTGTTTTCTTATCTCACCGCACTTAACGCTGCGGGATTTTTCGATTTTTACCTTCCAACCACCTCAATGTGGCACATCTCCATGGCGCGCAAAGCGGTTTCATGACTCTCCGGCGTGACGCCTGCACAGCATGAGGCATCTACACAGATCGGAACCTCAGGCAAAAACGCCTTCAATAACAACGCATTCGAAATGATACAGATATCCGTACACAGACCGACCAATGTGATGCTGTCGATGGTATGATCGGAATGATATTTTACCAACAACTGCGCCAGTTCTGTGCTGCCAAAGGTCGGTTTGTCAATCGGTTTGCGTGAGATCAACGCGGCAATATCGGGATGCAGTTGCCAACCGTCTGTTCCCTGCACACAGTGCAGAACGGGAAGTTTTTTCCCCTCTGCTGTTTGCAGATAATTTTTTCCATGTGTGTCGCGCGTGGCGATCACGCGACCGTCAAAATTTTCGATTTTTTCCACAACGCGCGGGACAATATCCTGCGCTTCTTTTGTACCTAACGCACCGTCAATAAAATCCTTCTGCATATCTATAACAACCAATACATGCATATACCGCACCTCTTTTCTGTTTGATTATTACCAATCTATCACAACTTATTAAACTTTCTCAAAGACAAAACATAAAATTTTATTTTTCAAAGCCTTCCCTGACGGCATAAGCAATCAGCGCAGCCGCATTCCGGATATCTGTCATGCTCGCCATCTCATTCGGAGAATGGATATACCGTGTCGGAATGCTGACCGCCCCTGCTTTGACACCGCCTGCCGTGCGCTGAATGACGCCAGTATCCGTGCCGCCAAACTCCATAATCTCCCGCTGAACCGGAATTCCAGCTTGTTTTGCCGCGCGATACAATGCACGCTTTACACTGTCGTCACAAATGACAGAGCGGTCCATCACCTTAATTGCAGGACCTTCACCCAATCGGACTGCCATCGGATATTTTCGCTCCGGCGTATCGCCCGTATCTGTGACATCAACAGCAATTGCATAATCCGGCTGAATGGCAAAAGCTGCCGTCTGTGCGCCGCGCAAGCCAACTTCTTCCTGCGCTGTGAACGCAACATAAAGATCGCAATCCGTTTCTTTTATCTGCGCCATTGCAGCGATCAGTATCAAACAACCGATGCGGTTGTCCAGATATGGTCCGCAAAGAATATCGCCTTGTACAAATGGTTCACCGTCAAACACAGCGAAATCACCGACCTGAACGCAGGTTTCTGCCTGCGCTTTGTCCTTCGCGCCGATATCGAGAAACAGATTATCAAAACCAAGGTTTTTATATTCTGTCTTTTCCTCGAACGAAATGACGCCACGTGTACCGTTGGCAAAGCGAACTCGGCAATTGATCAAATCACCGAGCATCAGTCCACCGATCTGTGCAAAGCGTGCAAAGCCGTTGTCATCAATATGGGTCACGACAATGCCGATGGAATCCATATGTGCAGCCAGCAAGACTTTTTTCCCTTTGCCAGGATGATGATAAATCAAATTGTTCATTGCATCCACACGATGGTGCCAATCTGCGACATGGACAACGGTATCTGCAATCATTTCCGTAATTGCCTGCGCAATGCCGTGTTCCCGTCCAGACGGTCCAAACGTCATTGACAGTGTGCGGAATGCTTGAAAAATATCAAAATTCATGGTTATCCTCCCCCATATATTCCAGAAAACAACGGCTGAGCGCCAGCATACCATTCATATCGTCCATTGCTGCCACGCAGGAAGGCGAATGAATATAGCGCACCGGAGCGGCGAGAGTACCTGTTATCACGCCATCACGTGTCAAATGAATGCGACCAGCATCTGTGCCGCCTGCAATGCGGTGCTTGGTCTGCCATGGAATGTCATTTTGTTCCGCAAGCCTGCGCAGTGTTTCAAACATACCCTGATTGTAAATTGTCGCGCGATCCATAAATGGAATAACAACACCGTGACGCAGCGCACAAACCTGTTTTGCTCCATCCACTTCCGCCAGATCGGCAGCAGTCGTACCTTCCAGCACAAGGCAAATATCCGGGTTCAGTTCAAAAGCTGCACACCGTGCACCGCGCAGACCGACTTCTTCCTGTACGGAGAACACAAACCAGGTATCCACCGCGGGCTGTTCAAGGAGCAGTGTCAACATAACCGCACAGCCCACACGGTCGTCAATCGCTTTTGCTTTGAACAGACCGTCGCCAAATGATACGCAATCAGAATCAAAGACGCCATACGTGCCGAGTGGCACACGCCTTGCCGCCGATTTTTTATCTGATGCACCGATATCAATATACAAATCTTTTGTTTTGGGCATGAGTTTGCGTTCTTCCCGTGTGGTCAAATGCACTGCCTTGATACCCACCACGCCGCGCACTTCACCGAACAACACACGCCGTCCAATGACAACACGCGGATCAACGCCGCCGACAAAGCCAAATTTCACACAACCATCCTCTGTATAACCTTTACAAATGACACCGACTTCGTCCATATGTGCGGCAAGCATGATCCTCTTATCACAGGATTTTTTACCCTTGCGAAACACCATCAAGTTTCCTATACTGTCTTCACGGATCTCATCCGCGACTGGCTCCGCCTGTGCGCGGATATAATCGCGCACTGCATCTTCACAGCCGGATGTACCGGGTAAACTGCACAGTTTTCGCAACACATCCATCATATCCGTGCCACCTCCCCGGTAAATTCACCCAAAAATGTTGCAATCAATTGACTCACTGCCTCGACATCTGAAAGCTGGATGGTTTCAATCGGCGTATGCATGTATTTGAGCGGGATGGAAAGCAAGCCCATGGCAATGCCACTGCGTACAACCTGCATTTCCCATGCATTTGTGCCTGTATTGCCCTCCATCACTTCGATTTGATGCGGGATTTCCTGTGCACGCGCCGCGCGCAACAATGCATGGGTCAACCCTCGATGCAAATTCGGTCCCATACCAATCAGAACACCTCCGCCAAATTCAAATGCCTCATCTGAACCGCTGTCCGGAGTTTTTGCATGACTCACATCGACCGCAATCCCATACTCCGGTCTGACGCGATATGCCGCTGTGAGCGCACCCAGTGAATCAGTTTCCTCATGTACCGAACCGCATACGACAACATTGACTGACAAGTCTGTATGCTGTAATCTGCGCATAGCGTCCACAATCGCAATAAATCCTGCACGGTCATCCAAACATTTGCCCGTGAGTTGTCCTTGTGTCAGCGCATAGGGCGGCTGTGCAAACACAACCGGCGTACCAATCGGAATGACACCCGCTGCATCCAATAATCCTGTATCGATCAACATTTCACGCATCGGAACGGCATGATTCTCTTCTCCTGCCTTCAGTAAATGCGGCGGCATGCATGCAATCACACCATACCGCGGTGTTTCGGTCAAAATAGTGACTTCTGCACCGAGCAACATGCGCGGGTCGATCCCACCTATCTGCGTGAAGCGCAAAAAACCTCCTTTCAACACATCTGTAACCATAAAACCGATCTGATCCAGATGTGCATCCAATAAAACCGTCTTTGCATCCGGTCTGTCACAGTATTTCCACCCGAGTACATTGCCGCAACGGTCAATTTCCGTGTGGTCACAATACGGCGACAGCAATTCACGCGCAACAGCAGCGGCATTGCCTTCAAATCCAGTCACGCCGTCTGCACTGCAAAGCCGTGTCAGCATACCTTTCACAAGTTTTCCTCCTGTCTGAAACAAATTGCCTGATTCTATTATACGCGTCCACACGCATTTGTACAAGCAGATTGCGATTTGACGCGAAATATGATACACTTTTTTGTATGATACGAACAAAGATACAATATACAATTTCCGCGCAGGAGGAAGGGCGCACGGTCGAACGCTTCCTGCGGGCGCAGGGCTTTTCCCGCCACCTGCTCATTCAAACCAAATATACAGAAAATGGATTGCTTCTGGATGGTATGCCAGTTCACACCAATGTCAAACTGCGTGCCGGGCAATGCCTGTCTGCCGCCATTGTCAACGGCAAACAAAACGAATCCATGCAACCCGTGAAACTGCCATTGTCCATCGTCTATGAAGATGAAGATATCGTGGTGATCGACAAACCTGCCGGTATGCCCGTTCATCCGTCACAGGGACATTATGATGACACAGCATCCAATGCACTTGCCTATTATTTTGCACAGCAAAATGAACCGTTTGTCGCGCGCTCCGTCGGACGGCTTGACCGGGATACTTCCGGGCTTGTCCTGTTTGCACGGCATGAGCTGTCTGCCTGCATCCTTGCCGCGCAAATGCGCCGCCGCGAAATCCACCGTGAATACCGTGCAATCTGTACCGGCATCCTGCCGGAATGCGGCGTGATTGACGCGCCGATTGCGCGTGCGCACAGCAGTACCATTGAACGCATTGTCGATATGGAACGCGGCGACCCTGCCATCACACAATACACCCGGCTTACTGTCAAAAATGGTTTCTCTCTCGCTTCTGTCCGGTTGGAAACCGGACGCACACATCAGATCCGCGTCCATATGAAACACATTGGACATCCGCTGCCCGGCGATTTTTTATATAATCCTGAGTACAGCATGATTCACCGTCAGGCGCTGCATTCATACTGTCTTGCCTTCCGTCACCCGATTACCGGACATCAGATGGAATTTATCGCGCCTATTCCACAGGATATGCTGCATATTTTTGCATAGAAATGGGTGTGGAAGATTGTCTGCACAAACTGGTATCCACTTCCGCTGGCATTCTGAACACGAAGAAAGGACGAACACTGATGAGATCAGCGTTCGTCCTTTTTATGCTGTAGCTCGTCAAATTTTCGCACATAAACAGCGCTTCCATTTACCGCTTATGATACTTTCTGTCTTCCTGCTCGTATTTCGGCTCGCAAGTTAA
The DNA here is from genome assembly GCA_944384655.1 of uncultured Butyricicoccus sp. Taxonomy (GTDB): domain Bacteria; phylum Bacillota; class Clostridia; order Oscillospirales; family Butyricicoccaceae; genus Butyricicoccus_A. Next base: position 5,190 of record CALWUF010000038.1, read on the forward strand.
AAGGATTCCCAGCTTTTTGAAGACCTGTTCGTCCACCGAAGAAAGTAAAACAGTGGAATGTGCCTGACAGCCCCTCAGCTTCGGCAACTGATCCATGGCCAATTTGGCAACCGGATTGTGCGCTGCCGAGGATGAAAGCGCAATCAAGATCTCATCTGTATGCAATCTTGGGTTGCGGCTGCCGAGATAATCGGTCTTTAACCGCTGAATCGGTTCGATCGCATCCGGTGAAACGAGCTTTATTTCATCATCGATTTGCGCCAATGTCTTAAGCGCATTGAGCAATGCTGCCGCAGATGCACCCAGAAGATCGCTCGTTCGTCCTGTGACAAGGATACCGTCATCCAGTTCGATCGCAGCCGCCGGCTGTCCATTGGTTTCCGCTTCTTTTTTCAATGCCGCATCGACAACAAATCGATCTTTGATGCCAACGCCAGCCTGCTTCATCAGCAATTCCAACTTAAAACGATCATCGCGGGAAGCACCGTCTTTTCTGTGTTCACACAGACAGTTAAAATATCTGCGAATAATCTCCTGTCCGGATGCCCAACGGCAAGCTGCGTCGTCAATGATACACTTTCCCGCCATGTTGACACCCATATCTGTAGGTGAACGATATGGGCTTTTTCCTGCAATCAACTCAAACATCGCGTTGACAACCGGAAAAATTTCAATATCACGGTTATAATTTACTGTTGTAACGCCATAAGCCTCCAGATGGAACGGGTCAATCATATTGACATCATTCAGATCCGCTGTCGCAGCCTCATAGGCAAGATTAACCGGGTGTTTGAGCGGAATATTCCAGATCGGAAATGTCTCAAATTTTGCATAGCCTGCCTGAATACCTCGCTTGTGTTCATGATACAACTGCGAGAGGCAGGTTGCCATTTTGCCGCTGCCCGGACCTGGCGCCGTAATGACAACCAAAGGGCGTTGGGTTTCAATGTATTCATTCCTTCCATAGCCCTCGTCACTGACAATGTGGTTCACATCGCTGGGATATCCTGGAATCTTATAATGACGGTATGAGCGAATCCCCATACTTTCCAACCGCTTTTGAAACAATTCAGCAGACGCTTGTCCGGCAAACTTCGTCAGACAGACGCTTCCTACAAACAGTCCGACCTCCTGAAAGACATCAATCAACCGTAACACATCGAGATCATAGGTAATCCCATAATCACCGCGCACCTTGTTTTCCTCAATATCTTCCGCACTGATGGCAATAACAATCTCCGCCTGATCCTTTAATTGCAGCAGCATTTGCAGCTTGGAATCCGGCTCAAATCCCGGCAGCACGCGCGATGCATGATAATCATCGAACAATTTGCCACCAAACTCCAAATACAATTTGTTTCCAAACTGAGCAATTCTATCCCGAATATGCTGAGACTGGAGTTTCAGATATTTTTCATTATCAAATCCGATCGTAACGGGAATCTCCTCCTTTTCTTATTTATATCTCATGCGTTTGTTCATTTTCATGCGTCTGACAGCGAAGACGAACGTTTCTCAAACACAAACAAGATCAGTATACCACAAAAACCGAGCAGATTCACGCTCTGAACTTATTTTTTCATTCAGAATAAAAAATTTTTTTCCATTTTTCTCCTGTCATATCGATAAAATATGTATCAATTGATACATGAAAAAGTTATGTCAAATGCATTGACAATGCGAATATCCCCTGCTATAATATGTAGCATACTACAGTTATAGGGAGGCGGCGGCTTGAAAAACAGAGATATTGGATATCTAATCAAAGCTGTCAATGACAAATTGAAAGCAAAAGGGGATGCACATCTGAAAAAACATCATTTAACTTTCTCTCAAATCCGTGTATTGGCATTTTTAAACAACTGCGGAGGGCAAGCGACGCAAAAAGAAATTGAAGCGTTCTTAAATGTCTCCCACCCTACAGTCGTTGGAATTGTAACCCGGATGGAGCAAAACGGTCATGTTATCAGTTGGAAAGACGCCAAAGACAGGCGAAATAAAATTGTACAAATGACTGATCAGTCAATTTCCATCAGTCGGGATATCGAAAACCGGGTGCGTGCCGATGAACAAATCATGTTACAATCGTTGTCTCAGGAAGATATCCAAACATTCATAAGATGTCTGAATACAGTTTATGACAACCTGGAACAATATGAGCCGGAATAACTCCGGCTTTCACTGAACCGAAAATGTAGCGTGCTACATAAAGGAGGATTTTTATGATAAAAACACTTACACGGAGCCTGCGTGAGCACAAAAAAGGCTCATTACTCACCATTTTGCTATCGATTTTTGAAGTCGTTTTCGAGATTGTCATTCCGCTCTGTATGGCAAATCTCATTGATTTCGGCATCGATATGGGCAATATGGGTGTCGTATGGAAGTATGGCATTGCACTCTTCATTTTGGCTATCTTCCAGCTCATCACCGGCATGCTTGCCGCGCATATCGCCGCGCATACTTCTGTCGGTTTTTCAGCAAACCTTCGGCAGGATATGTACGACAACGTACAAACGTTTGCCTTTTCCAACATTGATAAATTCTCAACTGCTTCAATTGTAACCCGACTCACGACTGACGTCACCAACATTCAGAACGCTTATCAAATGTTGCTCCGCATGGCAGTGCGTGCGCCGTTCATGATGCTGTTTTCCATGATTGTATCGTTCCGCATCAATCGCCAGATTTCGCTTGTTTTCCTGATTACTATCCCGATTCTTGCGATTCTTCTTCTTCTGATTATCAAACGGGTTAACCCCATTTTCAAGAAGGTATTCCACACCTATGACAATCTGAACAATGTGGTGCAAGAAAATGTGCGCGGTATCCGTGTGGTGAAGTCGTTTAATCAGGAAGATTACGAAATCAAAAAGTTTAATGGCATTTCTCAGAGCATTTTTGAAGATTTTGCAAAAGGTGAACGGTTGCTTGCCTACAACTCGCCGCTCATGCAGTTCTTTATGTATGCCTGCATGATTCTCATTTCCTGGATCGGCGCAAAGGCCATTGTCGCAAGCGGAAACAATGCGGCGCTCGGTCTGACTACCGGTGATTTGACGGCGTTGATTACGTATGCCATGCAAATTCTGATGAGCCTCATGATGTTGTCCATGGTTTTTGCGATGATTACCATTGCGATCTCTTCTGCCAGACGTATTGCAGAAATTCTGGATGAAACAACGGATATTTCCAATCCGGAAAACCCTGTAACAGAAGTGACCGACGGCGCGATCGAGTTTACCGATGTGGATTTTGCCTTTGCTTCTAAAGCGGGTAAAAAAGTATTGGATCACGTCAATCTCTCGATTGCCTCCGGTGAAACGGTTGGCATCATCGGTGGTATCGGTTCTTCAAAATCAAGTCTTGTACAGCTCATCCCTCGACTTTATGATGTCACCGGCGGAACACTCACACTGGGCGGTATCGATGTACGCAAATACGATCTGAATACCCTGCGCGATGCGGTTGCAATGGTACTGCAAAAGAATGAATTGTTTTCCGGTACAATTAAGGAAAATCTGCGTTGGGGCAATGAAACTGCTACAGATGAAGAAATTGAACACGCTTGCCGTCTCGCCTGTGCAGATGAATTTATTCAAACTTTCCCGGACAAATATGACACGTATATTGAACAAGGCGGAGCCAATGTATCCGGCGGTCAGAAACAGCGTCTGTGTATTGCACGCGCTCTTCTGAAAAAGCCAAAAGTCCTGATTCTTGACGATTCTACCAGTGCAGTAGATACCAGAACAGACGCGGCAATTCAGAAATCGTTTGTAGAATATATCCCTGATACAACAAAAATTATTATTGCGCAGCGCATCAGCTCAGTACAGCATGCCGATCAGATTATTGTATTGGATGCCGGAAAAATCGTGGCGGTTGGCAAACATGACGAATTGCTCGATACCTGTTCGATTTACCGAGAAGTTTATAATTCTCAGCAGAAGGGGGCTGATAAACATGATGAATAACAAGACCCAATCAAGTAAAAAAACACCTGAGAACGGCAAAACGGTCGCAGGGAGTCCTGAGAAAAAATTTTTGGTCAGCACACTCAGCAGGCTGTTTTCCTATATGAGCAGTCACAAAGTATCGCTTATTTGGGTTGTGATCTGCATCCTGCTCAGTGCGATTGCGAGCGCTGCATCCTCCCTGTTTATACAGATTCTCATTGATAACTATATCACTCCGCTGCTCGGCACAAATGCGCCTGTATTCACAGGACTGATTCAAGCACTTATTATCATGGGTGTTGTGTATCTCATCGGTGTAATTACGACCCTGATCTACAACCGTATTATGGTAACAATTGCACAGAGCACGCTGAAAAGTATCCGCGACGATATGTTCGCTAAAATGCAGCGTCTGCCAATCCGGTATTTTGACACACATACCCATGGCGATACCATGAGTCTGTATACCAACGACACCGACACGCTTCGTCAGATGATTGCACAATCCATGTCCCAGCTCATTTCTTCAATATTTACCATTGTAGCGGTGTTCTTCTGCATGCTGTATATCAGTATATGGTTGACATTGGTTGTTGTAATCATGACATTCCTGATCTTACAACTTGTCAAGGCAATTACAAAAAAAATCGGAATTTACTTCGTAATGCAGCAGGAAACCCTTGCAGATCTCGACGGTTATATCGAGGAAATGGTAAACGGTCAGAAGGTGATCAAAGTATTCTGTCATGAGGCGCAGACCATGACTGAATTCCGTGAGAAGAACAATGCCTGGGCAAAATGTGCTGCCAATGCCAACGGATATGCAAACAGCATTATGCCAATCATGAATGCATTGGGGTATGTGCAATATATTATTATTGCAATACTCGGCGCTTATATGGCAATCGCAGGTATAACCAATCTGGGATTGACTGGAACCGGTTCATTGACACTCGGCATGATCGCTTCTTTCCTGACGCTGTCGAAAAACTTCAATAATCCCATTTCCCAGATTTCCAACCAGTTTAATTCCATCATAACTGCTTTGGCAGGCGCATCCCGTATTTTCGCCTTTATGGACGAGGAAGAGGAAACCGATGACGGTTATGTCACGCTGGTCAATGCCAAAGAGGAAAACGGCGTACTCACGGAAACGCAGGAACACACGAGTATGTGGGCATGGAAACATCCGCACCATGATGGAACGCTGACCTATACCAAACTCGAAGGCCGTGTTGTTCTCGATCATGTAGATTTCGGCTATGTTCCCGAAAAAGAGGTATTGCACGATATCACGCTCTATGCTGAACCCGGTCAAAAAATTGCATTTGTCGGAGCGACCGGCGCTGGAAAAACAACCATTACCAATCTGATCAACCGATTTTATGACATTGCAGACGGCAAAATCCGATATGACGGCATCAACATCAATAAAATTAAAAAAGCTGATCTGCGCCGTTCACTCGGCGTGGTGTTGCAGGACGTCAACCTGTTTACCGGTACAGTTATGGAAAACCTGCGTTATGGCAATCCCAATGCGACCGATGAAGAATGCATCTCCGCAGCAAAACTCGCCAATGCAGACAGCTTTATCCGAATGCTGCCGCAGGGCTATAACACTGTGCTGAAGGGGGATGGCAGTGGACTTTCACAAGGACAGCGACAGCTCATTTCCATCGCCCGCGCCGCCGTATCGAATCCTCCTGTTATGATTCTGGATGAGGCGACATCATCCATCGATACTCGTACCGAAGCCCTCGTCCAGGACGGTATGGATAAGCTCATGAAGGGACGCACCGTGTTTGTCATTGCGCACCGTTTATCTACCGTTCAGAACTCTGATGTCATCATGGTTCTCGACCACGGGCGGATTATTGAGAGAGGTGATCATGACCGATTGATTGCAGAAAAAGGCACATATTATCAGCTATATACCGGTGCTTTTGAGTTGGAATAAGCATTGCTATAAATAAACAGGCTGCCGCCCGGCTGTGTTTGAGCCGGGCGGCAGTCTGTTATATGGGTTTCACGGACATGGGGATTACATGTAATCTGCTACATTGTCCTTCGTTACCGGTTCAAATGGAATCCAGACAATAGAATCGCTGTACGATTCACCGCTCTCATCCTTGACAAACTGTGTGCCTTCATTTGCCGGTTTACCGTTAATCAGATTGATGGCGGCTTCCACAGCACCAACACCCTGACCTTCCGGATTCTGGAATACAGTCATCAACATCTTACCCTCCTGAACCATCTGTGCACCGTCCTTTGTGCAGTCAACACCGACGATCGGAACGGTAGATGGATCAATCCCTGCTGCTTCGCAAGCTTCTACCGCGCCGCAGGCCATCGAGTCATTGTTAGAAATGATACAGTCAAATTCTTGCCCTGAGGTCAAAACCGGGCTGATCTTATCGATCGCCTTTGCACGGTCATATTCAGCAGCCAATTCAACGACCGGTGTTGCAGTGATACCATTTTCCTTGAGACCATCCAAAACACCGGCACAGCGCCTGATTTGAGAAACCTGTCCAAGTGTACCCTGAAGCAGGACATATTTGATCTCTGTCTTACCCTGCGCTTTAAAATACTCGGCTAACACTTCTGCCTGGTATTTTCCTGCGTCGAGTTCATTTGAACCGACAAATGCAACATTTTCTGCATCCAATACATGATAGTCTGACGGACCACGGTTGACGAATACCAACGGCATGTCACCGGCTGCATCTACCACAGACTGTGCTGCATCGGAGTCAACTGGATTGACAATGCAAGCAACATCTCCACCATTTCTTGCCGTTTCAACGAACTGGATCTGTTTCTGTGCATCGTTGATGGCATCCTGCGCAACGATTTTATACCCTCTCTCCTCTCCTGCCTTGGTAGCAGCCGCTTCGAGTGTGGACAAAAAGTCATCACGCTGTGCCATAATCAAGGTCATATTGCCCTTGCTTCCTGAACCGCCATCTGATGCCGCAGAGCCATTGTCTGAGCTATTTCCACAGCCCGACAAACATCCTACCATCATAACACCTGCTGCAAACAGCGCGAGAAATCGTTTGTATTTCATCTGTATTCCCTCCATCTGCATTTCAACAATTTTTGTTATAAATAAGAACAATATTTTGAATACAATGCAGCCTCCCACCGCTGCATTGTATTCGATCATAATTCGGGCGAAAAAAGGTGTCAAGCACAACTTTCTTTTCGCAATGACGAATAAAAGAAAAAGAGTAAAAAAGAAACTGAAAAGGATGTATACTATATGCCATATGTGGGCAAATAGCCAAAAGAATATAATTTATCTCTCCCCCTGCCCGGCAGGTTTATGCGCGAGGCAGGAGGAGGAAGCAATCATGTGTGATCAGCGCGCGAAGAATCCATAAGATTCCGGCTCTGGCTCTGTAATGCTCGGTACATCTACCAAATTGTCCTGAATCATCTTCAGCGTATATGCGCCATCCTCAATGGCTCTCTCCGGGAAGCCCAGTGGATTGAAGGTTGCAATGGTATCATCCTTCTCATTGAAGCCCATCTCGCGCAGCGTCTTGAAAATACGATCGAAATCGACATCGCCTTCACCCAGATGACCGATATGCGCATGACAACGAGCTGTGCCATTTGCATACAGCGGCGCCGGATTGACATTGTAACGGAACAACTTGGTATAATCGTACGTATCTGCAAACAGCACATGCTTCAAATGCTTGCGAGTATACTTGAGATTCTTCTCAATGTTGCCCTTACCACCGTCATAATGGAATGTGTGCGGGATGGAATACAGGTATGCAAGCGCCGGGCTGTCATAGTAACGGATGATATCATATGCATCGTTGTTGTGTTCATAGAAATCATCCGGATGTGCCTGAACGTCCAGACGCATACCTTTGCTTTCCAGAATCGGTACCAGTACATCCAAAGAACGCATCAGTTTTGCTTCACGCAGTTCCGGATTGTCCCGACCAGGACCAAGCTCTGTGTTGAATACCTTGACGTCCATGATCTCCGCAATTTCAATCATGCGCTTCCAGCAGTCAATGGCATATTCGCGGACAAATTCATCCGGATCGGCCCATCGGAAGCCCGTGGTCAGAGACGCAATTTTTAAGCCTGCATCAGCAATTGCTTTCTTGTGCCACTTGACTTCATCATTTGTTGCCTTGGGGCGCTTCCAGAACCCCGGAAAATCTGCATTATACGGATTGATGTACTCATATCCAGCTCTCGCTATGGTGTCATACTGTTCCTCATAGGTCATTCCGGTTTCCCAAAACGCGCTTCCATCAAATGCGATTTTCATGATTTTTCCTCCTTAAATTACAATTTATGTCACATGTTTTGTATGATTTGCAGCCGATCCATCTCAGGAAAGCATGGTTTCCTTCAGGAATTTTGCAGACTTCTGAATGGCAACCAGATTGTTTGGCATCGACGGGTCTTCGACCTCAATGCAAACCGGACCATGATAATCGCCCATTGCCAGGGTTGCGAAGAATTCCTTCCACCACAGATGATCGTGACCGTAACCGACAGCAACATAATTCCAAACGCGGTCAACTGCCGGACCATTGTATGCACCGAGTTCAAAGCATTCCAGACCCTTGATATGGTCATTCAAACGAGTATCCTTGCCATGTACATGATAGATTGCTTTCTCTTCACACAGCTTGCGTGCGATCATCATTGGATCGCCACCCATGAAGAACAGATGACTCGGATCGAGATTCAGACCGATGATATCGCCGACAGCATTTCTCAGATGCATCAATGTGCTCACATTGAATACCATATTCATCGGGTGATTTTCCAATGCAATGGTCTTAACACCGCATTCCTTTGCCAGATCGGCAGCCTTGCTCCAGAAGTTAATTGTCACATCCCATTGATAGTTCAATACATCCATCATTTCGGGCGGATAGGTATGCAGTACCCAGTTCAGCGCTGTATCGTCGGGGCTGCCTGCCGGAAGACCGGACTGCGAAACGATGTGCTCGACACCCAGCAATTCTGCCAGACGGAATGTGTTCATAACATCAGGCGCATGACTTGCCCAACGTTCGCCTGGACCGATTGCATTTGCAGAACAGTTCAATGCGGCAATTTTGAGACCACGGCTCTCAATGGCATGTAAGTATTCCTTACGCGCCTCGGCGCTGTGCAGCAGTTTTTCCATATCCAGATGCGGTGCGCAGGAATAGCCGCCAGTACCAAGCTCCAGAACTTCAATGCCCATTTCACAGGCAACGTCAAGCACCTGTTCAAACGGCATATCCGGCAAACCATCCGTAAACAAGCCGAGTTTCATCGGATTCGGGTTGAACGATGCAACCGGCATATCAAAATCTTTTGGATTGATGCTCATAATAACTCTCCTTCTTTATTTGTGCCCCTCTGTCAACGCCTACAATACTGACAGAGAGAATTTATATTTGTTAAAACTCAATCCATGTGCCGCCTTGATCGCCAGACTGTGCACATTTCTCGACCCACTTGACGCCCAGAACACCTGCATGAATATCCGGATACCAGAAATCAACCTCTTCACCTTTTTCATTCTTATCAATGGCCTTGGCGAAACGGGTATACAGATTGCTCCAGGATTCAAACAGACCTTCTGGATGTCCGCCGCCGATACGATCATCTGCAACTGCTTCCGGATACAAATACCCTGCGCCGCGCTGCATGACGCTCTGCGGTTTACCCTGTACTTCATAAGCCAACTGATTCGGATGCTCGACATCCCATGCAATAGAAGCTTTTTCGCCGACAATGCGGAAGCGTGCGCCAAATTCAGAACCGGCATTGACACAGCTCGACCAGATATATCCGACTGCGCCGTTATCATATTCCATAATTGTCATCGCATTGTCTTCCAATTGGCGACCTTCTACGAATGACTGCTTGGAGCACATCAAGCGTTTGATGTTCATATCTGGCATCATCGCCTCAGACAGGTAAACCATATGTGTGCCCACATCACCGAGGACATAAGCCGGACCTGCCTTTTTCGGATCGACGCGCCATGCAGTGGAACCGGACTTCTTTTCAACCGCTACATTGTGTGCACCATGTGCAAACTGCATATTGATGATACGAATTTTTCCGAGATCACCGCGTGCAATCATCTGACGTGCCTGTTCGATCATCTGATGACCACAATAGCCGTAAGAGATGAACATAACCTTGCCGGACTTTTTCACCAGAGCTTCCAATTCTTCCGCCTCTTCAGTGGTAAAGCACAGCGGTTTTTCGCAGTATACATGCAAACCAGCTTCCAGTGCAGCTTTTGCGATTTCAAAATGTGTAAAATTCGGTGTTGCAATGGAAACCGCCTGAACACCATCCGCACGCTTTGCTTCTTCTGCGATCAAGGTTTTATAGTCCGGATAACACCGCTCCGGATCGACATGGCATTGAATACCAAAATCCTTACCGCGTTCCGGATCAACATCAAATGCGCCTGCAACCAGTTCAAAATTTGCATCGCGCAATGCTGCGGAACGATGGATATAACCGATCTGGCTTCCTCTGCCGCCGCCAATCATTGCCCAACGAATCGGCTGATCGACAATTTTTTCACCGTTAATCATAATACAATCTCCTTCTCTACTTTTCACAATTCAATGGATTGGATTTTGTTGTTGAGGTTTTTGTTTTCCTTTGTTGAGTCTATTATATTCAGAATATCCTGCGACATCGAGAACAGAAAAATTCAAATTTAGCACAAAATAACGATATGTGTTTCTTTCGTCAATCTGCTGTCATTTCCCCAAAATATTTGTGCACATCGCCATAGCTTACATATTTTATCGCGTGTTTATATGCATATTATACAATTTTCATTTTAATATCTATAAATGTAGCACGAATTTCATTTCAAGATTCCAACTATTAACCACAATCATACAGAAAGCTGCCATCAGAGTGGAGAACCTGATGGCAGCTTTCATGTTTTGGCAGAGAGGGAGAGAGTAATCTCTGCCTATATGGAGAGTTGTAATGATGTAAGCATAAATGATATTTCAATGCCAAATGGCGAGAAGAACTGATAGATGCCGACAGCGAGACAAATACCAATGATTGCAACGATTTTCAAATACAATTGAACTCATATTCGTCACTCACTCCTGTTCATTCGTACCTGCTCGCTGTTCCGCCGACGTGTTTTGCTTCCCAGCAATTTTCGTCGGATGCATTCACATCTTGCTGGGCGCGCAGCCCATGATTTTTTTGAACAGCCGCGAAAAATAGTTGAGATCATAAATACCGACGCGTTCCGCCGCCTCCCGAATGGGCATATCGTCTTTCTGTATGTACTCGCAGGCGCGCACAATACGCAAACGGTTGACATAAGTAATCGGGGAAAACCCTGTGATGTCCTTGAATATCTTTCGGAAATAATTAGGACTGAATGAATATTGCCGCGCGATTTCATTGAAATCGAACGTTTCATCCAGATGCTCTTCAATCAGCATCAATACATCTGCAATTGCCTTTTGATTTGACTTTGAGCACACCGTATATATCTGATTTTGCCGCCCCATGGCCTTGGTCAGCTCCAATAAAAAAAGTTCCAGATATCTCTGTTTCATCAGCAGGCTGATTTTTTCCGGGAATTCCTGTGCATCAACGCCATGTTGCAAAACTGACTTGACAAACGGAATTTCCACCGGATTCAGATGCACAACACCCTGTTTGCTACTGTTCAGCTCATAGCCAATGCGCAGCTGCCCATGGTGGTAGAATGTTTCCCGTTCTGTCAATAAGGTATTTTCATTGTGCAGATCTTCATCTTTCACACAACCTGAATCTTCTGCAAATGTCTCATATTCGCGCAAAGCCTGAACCACTCGTTCATCCAGGGAGTCCAGCAGGAATTGACAATTGTAAATCAATGTCTGCCCACTCAAGGAAAATCCATGTGCGCGGTGCGCCGCGACAATCACAACGTCACCCTGTATCAATAATGTTTCTGTGCTGTTGTACATATGTCGGCATGAACCCTGTCCGACGAATAAAAGCTCATAATATTCATGCCGATGCATATCGACAGAACGAGAGTCTGTCCAGCGTTCGAACGAAATGTTTGAGCCGTCTCTGGAATACATGTCGAAATACGGATATACACTTCTATCCATTCTCTCTCCATCCGTTTCGCTTCCGTGATCCGATGGTCTATACATCTTCTTTTATTATAGCGTGATTTTCATTGTATCGCAGAGAACAAAACATTCTGTTTTTAGCACAGAATTATGATATTTACGTATTTTTCCGCACTTTTAAATGCAAAAAAACTGCCGGAGGCAATTTTAGCCTCCGGCGTCAGCCAGATTGCATCCCGCTTGGTGAGCATCCCATAATCTTTTTAAACAATCTGGAAAAATAATTGAAATCATAAATCCCCACCTTCTCTGCCGCCTCATGAATGGTCATTTTATCCTTCTGCATATATTCACAGGCGCGCACAATGCGCAGGCGGTTGATATAAGAAACTGGCGACAATCCTGTGATCTCTTTGAATAGTTTTCGGAAGTGATTTGGGCTGAATGAATATTCCTGTGCCACCACATTGAAATCCAATGTTTCATCCAGATGTTTCTCTATGTACATCAAAACTTCTGCAATAATCTTCTGATTTGCCTTGGAACACACACGATATTTCTCATTTTGCCGCATCATTGCCTTTTTCAGTTCCAGCAGAATAACTTCCAGATATTTTTGTTTCATCAATGCATGAAATGAGCCAGGACTCTCCTGTTCCTCAATGCCATGCTGTAAAACAGAATTGACAAAGGAAAATTCCATCGGGCTCAGATGAATGACGCCCTGTTTGTTGCTGTTCAACTCGTAACCAACATGCAGTTGACTGTCCTGATAATAATTTTCCCGTTCATTCAGCCGATCTTGCCAGGTTTGCACATCTTCCTGCTGACAAACATCACATATATTCAGAAACGGTTCACCAGTGCGCAACTCTTCTGCAACAATTTGTTCCAGAGAATCCAACTGAAACTGACAATTATAAATCAATGTCTCCCCATGCAGGGAAAATCCATGGGGTTGATGCTCTGTCACAATGACAGCATCTCCCTGGATCAGCAGTGTTTCCGTCCCATTATACATATGACGGCAGGAACCACGCCCGACAAAGAGCAATTCATAGTATCCGTGCTGATGCATACCCACAGATCGGCAATCTGTCCAGCGTTCAAACGCAATATTCGAGTCATCTTTGGAATACATGTCAAAATAAGGATATTCCATGGATTTTTTGTTCATATTCTCACTCCATTATACCGACAGACTGCATCAAATCTATGGTATGTATTATATCACTGCATTGCCACTGTTGTCTATCGCCTGAATGGGCTGTTTATACACGCAATTCAAACACCGGTATAACACACTTGTGTAGTATAATGAAAAAAAGGAGATGCTGTTATGAACAATCGAATGATCATCACCATTAGCCGGCAGTTTGGAAGCGGCGGGTATCAGATTGGTGAACTGCTGTCCACAAAACTGGATTTGCCGCTGTTTGACAAAAATGCCATCGCACAAGCAATGAAAGAGTATGGCATTTATACACGTATCATGAATGAAGAACGATCTTCCCCCACCAATAGCCTGTTGTTTTCCATCGCAGCGAATATGTATCCGCTTGGACGACATGGACTGTCCTTTGAGCAACAGATCGGTCTGGCAGAAGAGGAAACCATGCGTAATCTGGCAAAGGAAGGGTCATGTATCTTTATCGGGCGCGCTGCTGATGCTGTTTTTGCAGATGATCCGGGACGTATCAGTTTTTTCATCCATGCGCCGTTGGATTGGCGGACAGCACGTGTCGCACAGCAGTATCATCTGCCCGATGCCAGAGCAAAAAGCCTGACGCAGCAGATGGACAAAAAACGCGCCTCTTATTACATGGAACGTACTGACGGTAACTGGGCAGAGGCACAAACGTATCACCTCTCGATCGACAGCAGCCTTCTAACAACGGAAGAAACCGTACAGCAATTGTGCGCTTTTATTCGCGCTGTACACAACAGGTAACTGTATATTGCAGCAAAAAAGCGAAATGACGGCAAAAAACCATCATTTCGCTTTCTTTTTTTGGTTTAAACGTGCCCGCCGCTGCGACCAGTCGGGCATGAATTTGGTCATCAGATTCCAGAATCGCTCACTGTGACTCGCCTCCAACAGGTGACACAATTCATGTACTACGACATATTCCACACACACAAGCGGCTGCTCCGCCAGCGCAAGATTCAGCCAAATGCGATGCGCATTGTAATTGCATGTTCCCCATCGGGTTTTCATTCGCTTGATGTGCCATTCCCTGACCTGCACATGCATTCGTGGCGCCCAATGTGCGAGCAAATTGTTGACGACTTCATAAAGCTGTGCCCGCTGCCACCGGTGCAACAGCTTTTCCCGCTGTTCACAGGTACTTTGGGCAGACGCTGTCAGCATAAGGTTATTCCCTTCCTGCCGTACCCCGTAATCCCGGCGTGTTTCCGACGTATGCACAACCAACAAATATGGCACGCCGAATACCGGGATTTGTTCACCGTTTTCATATCGACGCGGTATATGACGCGCACGAACAAGCTCCTGCTGTTTGATAATCCAATTCATATGTGTACGTACAAATGCACACACAGTCTGGTCACTGGTTCGAACCGGCGCAGAAACGCGCACCTGTCCATCCGGCGCTTTCACATACAAATTCAATGATTTGATACTCTTGCGAATAACAGTGACAGGGATTCCATCAATTTCCATTTGTTTTATCATCCGACCTGCCTTCCTTTCTTTTGAGCACCACTGTCATCGCAAACGCTGCAAGCGGAATGGATATGATGCACCCCACTCCTGCCACGCCAGAAAACAAAAAAACCTGATACAATGCTTTGGAATTGAGAAAATATCCGAAAGAATACCCCCAATAGCACACGATATTGAATAACAACAGCGATTCTCCCACACAGGAGAAAAACAGTGTATTCATTGTCGTCGATAAAATTTCCCTGCCGATGTTCAGACCAGACGTAAATAACTGGGACGGCAATAACGCTGGATTGTTCCGATGCACTTCATACACCGCTGACGTTACCGCAACAGCAGCGTCCTTGACGGCACCCAACAATCCGAGCAGGATGATCCCGATTTCAACCTGCTGCATGGGCAGACTGACATTCCCATCGAGAAACAATCCATCATCGAGATTGATTTTCACTTCGCTGTATCCCCCGGCATCCCCTGCACGGCACAACAACAAACCCAGGGCGAACGTCACCAGCAACACAGCAAGAATGACTGTAAATGCAACCCGTGTTTTCAAATTGTTTCCATTCTGATAGAACAAAATGAAAACGGTCAATAAAATGCCAGCGATCACACTGGCGATAAGTGGATTTGCACCATATACAATAGAAAGGACAACGCCTGCTAAAATAGCCATATTCATCAGGATTGTCAAAAATGCCTGTAAACCACGATCTCGCCCTACAAACAGCATAAGTGCCAACAGGATAATCGCGAGTACTTTAATCATGCTGCATCTCCTTCCGTCGATCCATCCAGAGCTTGAGTACAAGCTGGGAAACAGGCACTGCAAGTACCAGACCGATCGAACCGACCAGAAAACGAACCAGTTCAAACGACAACACATATTCCCAAACAAACGGGATTGTCAACTGATTGCGCAGCATGAGCAGTATTTCCGGCAACCCACCGCAGATATATGTAAAAAACAGGACATTGACCATGGTACCCATGATGTCATCAGACACGGTTCGTATCGAATGACGTAATTGTTCATATGGAAGTGCAGGATTGCGCGTCAACAGCTCATCCGCTGTAGAAATCAGCGAAATGGCAACATCCATCACTGCGCCCAACCCGCCAACCATAATTTCACAGAAAAACAATGCGCTCAGATCATCTGGCACAACAGCATATTCCAACATCTGATACTGCAATGCAGGCGTGCAAGCGCGGACAATTAAAAACAATGCCGCTGTCATGCCAATCGACAACAATGTAACTGCAATGGCGAGCCCGGAACACCGATTCCAACCATTTGCGATCAGCAGTGAAAGAATGGTAAACAATAAAATCAACACACCTGTTAAGGCAAAGATATTCCAGCCGTCCAGATAACAGTGCAGCGCAATCGTCAACAGAACAATATTAAAAAATAAAGATAGCGATGCAAGCAGACCGGATGTGCCCGCAACAGCAATCATACCGAGCAACAGCATCGCCGCGAGCAGATAAACAAGGGTATCGCGTTTCTGTCCGATAATTTTTCCAATTTCTCCATCTTCACCCGGCGCGACAAACAGTTTGTCTCCTACAGCATAGCATTCATCACGTACACCAGAATCTGTATATTGATTCAACAACTGAATGGTCTCCCCCGCCCGCGCGCCGTTTGTCAGCCGTGCAGAGATCGTCTGTACATAATAATTTTCTTGTCCTATACTCACTCCGCTCTGTGTTTCGGTGTGCTCCGTCTGGATATCAGTAATCACAGCAATCGTGCTGGTATACCATCTGTCGTTGTGGTCAACAACAACATAGCCAACCACAGCACATACAAAAAGAACTGCCAACAGGATCCGTTGCCTGCGCTGATCCATCGATATATCCCACCGCGTGAACGCCCGGCTTCCTGGAATTTTCGTAATAATTCCTCCTCAAATGGATGTTTATATGTTATTTATTCTATGGTTTTCGCTATCAAATGTCAAGATATGCCTGTATCGTATAAAATGATATCTGACTGTCCATACTTTTCATGAGGTGATTTGGATGTCAAAAAATAGCGCCTATTTCTCCGTTTCTTCGCTGAACGGAAAACACGACCTGAAACGCATCAAACAGGAAATCGACCGAACCTGTGACGGTGTATTGTCTGTCTCCGTCGGTCTGGACCGCAATATGGTGTCAATCGATTTCGATGATACTGGCGTTACGCCGCAAAAATTGCGCGACTGCCTCACCAATATGGGCATGGATGTCACCGGTGCGCGCATCGAATATCATACTATGTAATGAGGAACAAATCCATGGATAAATCCGGAATGAAGCGCCCTGAAGTGGGCAATCACGACAAAAACGATGTCAAACCCGTGCCGGAAATTCAAGGCGCGGCAAAGCATGGCAAAAAGAAAGCCGGACAATTGCCCGACTGAAACAGATGTCCCCTGCAACCGGACTGATCCGGTGCAGGGGACATTATGATTCTCATCCCTGTTACAAAAATTTTTTGCCACCACTCTTTTCATTTTTTTGTCTGGACTGATATTCGGAAAATCCCTCTCCAAAAACTTCATTTGTCTCTGTGACCATAACAAATGAAGTTTTATCAATCTCCTGTGCCACGCGGCGCACGATATATGCCTGTGATTTGGAACAGGCACAAAGCAAAACATCCTTATCCTGCCTGGTATAACTCCCTCTTGCTTTCAATTCTGTAGAACCCCTCCCGATGAGTTCACCGATATGCTGTGCAATTTCTTCACCGAAATCCGTTACAATGATAATCAATGTACCCGCATCCATGCCGTACATAATTTTATCAATGACCAATGACGTCAAAATCGTGGCGGTAAGACCGTATAATACAGCATCCACATTGCCAAATACCGGCCATCCCAAAAGAATAATGGCCAAATCAATCATCATTGTAACAACTCCAATGGACAAGTGTGGACGAAGTATTTTTACTGACATGACAAGAAAATCAATGCCGCCGGAAGAAGAGCCGCGCATATAAAACAATGCAAGACCAATTCCTACGAAAATACCTGAGTACAGCGTAGCCATAAACTGTGAGCCGGAATAAGCAGGCAAATGAGGAAATATGATATCGAGAAAAACTGTACAAAAACACATGGTTTTCATGGTCTTCAATAAAAATCGTTTGCCTACAATTCGATAGCTCAACAGTATGAGCGGTATATTCAGCGCCATGGTGGTGATACCAATTGGAAAACCCCACAGATAATTGGCAATGAGCGCAAGACCTGTCATACCGCCCAATGCAAACGTTGCTGTTTTGGCAAAGGTATACACACCGATTGAATAGAAAATAGAACCGATGATATCATAAAGTACATCCAATCCGATGCTTTTGATTTGCGATGATTTCATATAGCCCTTTCCTCTTTTTGTTTTGTTTTTATATTTCCCGACAGGCGAGAGTTTACACAGGAATTTCAGTAATAAATGAAAAAACGACCTCACTCCTGTTGAAATCAGGAATAAGGTCGTATACAAAATCTATGCTTATGAAATCGAGTGTATAAACCGTAAGAATGCAGCTTTTCCAGCTTCATCCCGCTTGAATACACCGGCATGTTCGAGTACTTTTGCAAATACAATGCCCACTTCTTTTTGCAGGATCTCCATCGCATGATCTGCGGTGAATGTATATTGCGTTTTCAGCTTCTCCGCCCAGTCGGCATGTTTGGACGTTCGCTCATCCGCACGGATATCCGCGCCGGAAACCAATGCATCTGCCAAAACATACAGTTCTTCTTTGAGCCGTGCCGGCAGAACAGCCAGACCCATCACTTCAATCAGTCCTATGTTTTCCTTCTTGATATGGTGCAACTCTGCATGAGGATGATAAACACCGAGCGGATGCTCTTCTGTCGTAATATTATTGCGCAAAACAAGGTCAAGTTCATACTTGCCGTCACGCATGCGTGCGATGGGCGTGATGGTATTGTGCGGTTCACCATCGGTTTCTGCAAAAATAAATGCCGCTTCATCGGTATATCCGCGCCATGCCGAAAGGATGATCGATGCCAATTCAACCAATGCATTGTCATCGCTGCTTCTCAGGCGAATCACTGACATTGGCCATTTGACAATCCCCGCTTCTACTGTGTCAAAGCCGTCAAACAGGAGTGGCGTTTCCATCGGCGCTTTTTCCATTGCAAACACATAATGTCCGCCCTGAAAATGGTCGTGCGCCAAAATCGAGCCGCCGACAATGGGCAGGTCAGCATTGGAACCGACAAAATAATGTGGAAATTGTTTTACAAAATCCAACAGTTTTCGGAACGTTGCCGGTTCAATTTTCATCGGCGTATGCTGTGAATTGAATACAATGCAGTGTTCATTGTAATATACATATGGCGAATATTGTAAAAACCATGCACTGTCATTGATCGTCACCGGAATGATGCGGTGATTTTGGCGCGCCGGATGGTTGACACGTCCGGCATATCCTTCATTTTCTTTGCACAACAGACACTTTGGATATGCTGATTGTGGCATATGTTTTGCCGCCGCAATGGCCTTTGGGTCTTTTTCCGGCTTGGACAGATTGATGGTAATATCCAAATCACCGTATTGTGTCGGTGCAATCCATTTCATATCCTTCGCAATGCGATCACGACGGATATAATTGGTATCCTGACTGAATGTATAATACCAATCGGTTGCTGCTTGCGGAGATTGTTGATATTTCTCCATAAATGTGCGCTGTACCTGACTGGGTGGAGGTGTAATGGCACCCATCAATTTTGTATCAAACAAATCACGGTATACAATGCTGTTTTCAGTCAGTGCACCGGTCTGCAATGCACAGTCACACAAATCGTTCAGGACAGCCGCCACATCAATCGAACCGGCGGGTTTGTCTGTATTATCCAAATCCTCACAATTGTCTACATGCAAGACCTCCAAGAGCCGATTGATTGCCCATGTCCGATCTTGTGTTTGAATCAATCCGGTCTCAATTCCATATGTCACAATTGCCTGAATGCTGTCATATAACATGTGTTGCACCTCACTTTGCAAACCCATGCGGATGGGTTTTGTGCCAGTTCCATGCAGTCGCGATGATTTCTTCCAGATCGGCATGCTGTGGATTCCAGCCGAGTACAGAACGCGCCTTGTCACTTGACGCAATCAATTGCGCCGGATCACCTGCACGTCGCGGCGTTGTCTTTGCCGGGATCGGATGCCCCGTGACCTTGCGGGCAGTGTCAATGACTTCTTTGACCGTAAAGCCAACGCCATTTCCCAAATTGAAAATGCTGCTCTCTCCGCCATCCATC
This sequence comes from uncultured Butyricicoccus sp., assembly GCA_944384655.1. Taxonomy (GTDB): domain Bacteria; phylum Bacillota; class Clostridia; order Oscillospirales; family Butyricicoccaceae; genus Butyricicoccus_A. The sequence continues at coordinate 25,234 of CALWUF010000038.1, forward strand.
AAATAATCCATCGCCAGGATGTGTGCCTGTGCCAAATCGGTGACATGGATATAATCGCGGATACATGTCCCGTCCTTGGTATCATAATCGTCGCCAAAAATGGAGATGAATTCACGCTGTCCATTCGGCACCTGTAAAATGAGTGGAATCAGATGCGATTCCGGATTGTGCGCCTCACCGATTGTACCGGATACATGTGCGCCACACGCATTGAAATAACGCAGAGAGACAAAGCGCAGACCATGTGCAAGTCCTGTCCATTTGAACATTTTCTCCATAGAGAGTTTGGTCTCACCATAACAGTTGGTCGGCTCAGTCCGGTCAGTTTCTACAATCGGCACGCGTTCCGGCTCCCCATACGTCGCCGCTGTAGACGAGAATACAATTTTATCAATACCATGTGCAACCATAGATTCCAACAGGACTTTGGTACCGCACAGGTTGTTGTCGTAATATTTGAGTGGATTGGTCATGGATTCACCCACGAGCGAATTCGCGGCAAAATGGATGACGCCGTCAATTTTTTCGGATTCAAATACAGAATCAACGAATGTACGGTCGCGGATATCGCCCTGATAGAATTTTGCCTTGGGATGTACTGCTTCAATATGGCCGGTTTCCAAATTATCCGCAATCACAACATCTTTTCCTGCATCAATCAATTCATATACCGTATGCGAACCGATATAGCCCGCACCGCCCAATACCAAAATTGCCATAATAAATTTCCTCCCTTTTTAGGACATGAGAACGATACCACCCGCCGGACGGATGGTCAATACATGACACATATCTTTTCCCAATACAGCCTCGATCGTATCTTTGAAATATGTCAGCAAATCATTGGGTACAAAGGCTTGAATTGTCCCGGCAAAGCCGCCGCCATGCACACGAACCGCACCGCGTTCGCCCAGAATGCTTTCTGCCAGCGCCAACACAATGGACATTTCCTGTTTTTCCGGATTTATGCCAGTATAGACATTTTGGAGATACATCGCCGACGAACGCCCGGATTCCCGAACCAACTGACGGAACCGTTCAAAATTCCCCTTTTGCAACGCCTCCTTTTCTGCAATCGCGCGCCGGTTTTCCGCAAAAAAGTGCATGGCACGCAAAACGGCGCGATCACCATACTGTCTGCGAAGTGAAGGCATTGCCCGCAGGAATTCTGCTTCTTCCACTTCCCGGAGTACAGTTTTGCCGAATGCACCCGAAATTTCCCCCATTTCCCGCGGAATCGCTGCGTAATCACCGGTCAACTCTGCATGGTCAGCGCCGGTATCAATGATACAAAGCGAATGCTCGCTTGTATTCATATCATAAGAAACACGGTGTACATTTGGTTCCGCTTCATTTTCAAAATCAATGGCTACAATACCGCCGACAGACGACGCCATCTGATCCATCAAACCGCACGGCTTGCCAAAGTAAATATTTTCAGCATATTGTCCGATTTTCGCAATATCAACCGCAGTCAACGTATTGTCACAAAAAAAGTGATTCATGATAACGCCGATCATGGTTTCATAAGCCGCAGACGAAGATAACCCTGAACCGCTCAGTACATTGCTCGTCATATACGCATCAAAGCCTTTGATTTCAAAGCCCCGCTTATGTGCCGCTGCTGCTACGCCTCGAATCAATGCAGCGGTTTTATTGATTTCCTCGGGATGCGGCGTTAAATCGGTCAAATCAATCTCATCCAACGGATAGCCCTCCGACTGAATCCGGACAACACTACTGTGATTCGGCGCAGCGCAACAGACAATATCCAGATTCACACTGGCTGCCAATACATTGCCATGCTGATGATCTGTGTGATTGCCACCCAATTCTGTACGTCCGGGTGCACTAAACAATGCAATTTCATCCGTCCGTCCAAAGATGGTACGATAACTGTCCATGACATGCTCAATGCGTGCGCGATATCCATTCAAAGAATCACTGCCGTCTGAGCATCCATATACCTTGCAAATTGTTTCATCCAGGCCGCCAGTGCGCAGGAAACGCGCCGCCTGTTCCAAAAGCATCAATTGATTCACCTCGTTGATTGATCCATAGATTTTGTCGGAAGATTATGTTACAATAATGCATACAATCCAGGCTATATGAGGAGGAAAACGATTATGGAAGACTCATACGTCCTGACTGTAGAAGAGAAAGAACAAACATCCTTTCACAAACTTTCATTGTGTTTTTGCGGTCACTCCATCTGTCATGCCGGTCACTGCTTTGGTCCAGCTGTCCGTCCAAATTATATCCTTCATTATGTATTGACTGGAAAAGGTCAATTTCATGTCGAAAATCGCACATATTCTATAGAAAAAGAACAGGGCTTTTTGATTGAACCAAATGTTATGACGACATACCGTGCGGACGATATAGAGCCATGGGAATATCTCTGGATTGGATTTACCGGTGCAGATGCACAAAAACTGCTCGAACAAATTGGGCTATCTAAACATACACCCACGTTTTCCGCCGCATGCGGTGTACAGCTTTTAGAAATTATAAATGATATGTTGTCATATGATGCCAGCGGGATTCAAAAGGAATTGTATTTCCAGGCTCAATTATATCACTTTTTCGCGCTATTATCCCACGATTTATCCACACGGCAGCGCGGTTTCCAGCAGGAACAACGCAACTACTATGTGCGCACAGCAATCGAATTTATCCAATCCAATTATTCAGACAATATCAAAGTAACAGACATTGCCGCTTATGTGGGTATCAGCCGCAGTTATTTGGTGACTCTTTTTCAAACCATTGTGGGCATGTCCCCCAATGAATATCTGACCAATTTCCGTTTGACCCGCGGCATGGAACAACTCACCATCACCAATCTGCCAGTCAGTGCAATCGCTTCTCGGTGCGGATATCGTGATCCATTGGTGTTTTCCAAGGCATTTAAACAAATGGTCGGTATAACGCCCACACAGTATCGAAAAAAAGACCGTGAAAAACAGCATTTGAGCATTGATGAGATGCGCAAAAAGAAACGTCTGTAATGTGTCATTTCCCAGAACCGGCATGCTTGGCATGCCGGTTCTTTGAGAAAATAGGAAAATTAGGATGATAGGCTGTTTTATTCCGCATGCAGAACAAAGATACGGGAATCAAAATCTGTACTCTTACGATCGTCCGGCGTCGGTTCACCAGCGGCGCCATCGGTTGTCAACAGTCCCAGATGCATCAGCTCATCTCCATAATGACACGATGCGCCATCGACACAATACTTCATATCCGGATCCAAACCGCACAGCTTCACACGGTGATATGGACCATTGACCTCATTGAGAATTTTATAATAACCCACGAGTGCAGTTTTTTTATCCTCGCTGACAACCATCCAGGCTGTAAAATGATTGTTTTCAAACGGGCTGATGAGACGGTAAAATGTGCCAAATTGAATGATTTCACGGTATTCCTTCATAAACTTGATCTGTTCACGCACCATCTCGCGCTCTTCTTCTGTCAGCTTGTTGAGATCGAGTTCATAACCAAAGGTACCGAAGTGTGCCACATTGGCACGCGTTTCCAATGGTGTGATGCGGAAAACCTGATGATTGGGTACGACGGAAACATGTGCGCCGATGCTGCTGATCGGGTAACACATGGATGTTCCATACTGGATTTTCAGGCGCTCAATGGCATCTGAATCATCACTCGCCCAGCCCTGCGGCGCATAATACAGCAGACCTGGATCAAAGCGTCCGCCACCGGAGGCGCACGACTCAAACAATACATGTGGGAAATTGGTGGTCAGGCGATCATAAAGCTGATATACGCCCAGAATATACCGATGGAACAACTCACCCTGACGATCTGCTGGCAAGGAAGCTGAAAATGCTTCTGTGATGCAGCGGTTCATATCCCACTTGATATAGGAAACCTTTGCTTCTGTCAGGATCTTTGCCATCATCTCATAGATGTAATCCACAACTTCTTTGCGCGAATAATCCAATACAAACTGATTGCGTCCATGGGATGCACAGCGACCAGGTGTACAAATACGCCAGTCAGGATGTGCACGGAACAGATCAGAATCTTCATTCACCATTTCAGGCTCAAACCACAGACCGAATTTCATGCCAAGCGAATCAATGCGATCTGCCAGACCGACAATGCCATTTGCCAGGCGATCCGTATTCGGATACCAATCCCCCAAACCAGCGAAATCATTGCAGCGTTCGCCAAACCAGCCGTCATCCAGTACAAACATCTCGACGCCATCATTTTTTGCCGCCTGCGCGATGGATACCAGCTTTTCTTCATCAAAATTAAAGTATGTCGCTTCCCAGTTGTTAATCAGGATTGGACGCGGACGGTCGCGCCAATATCCGCGCGCCAGTCGAGTCTGATATAACTTGTGGAAGGTCTGGCTCATCGCATTCAAACCGCTGTCTGAATAAACCATAACGGCTTCCGGTGTCTGGAAACTCTCACCCGGTTCCAGCTTCCAATCAAACTGGAACGGATTGATGCCCATCGTTATACGCGTTGTCCCCCAGGAATCCACTTCCGCCTGTGCGAGAAAGTTTCCGGAATAAACCAGGCTGAATCCGATGGCTTCGCCGGAAAATTCTGTGGTTTCCGGACGCTTGAGAATGACAAATGGATTGTGATTGTGAGACGATGTGCCACGTGTGGACTCAACGCTCTGGATACCCGCTTCCAGACGACGTACTTTCATATGGCGTTCACGCGACCATGCACCGGAGAAATGTATAAATTCATAGGCGCTGTCCGGCAGATCAACGCTCAGACTCATTGCTGTTGTCAGATGCAGATCCAAACTGCCGTCATTGACAAACCGTGCACTGCGTGCAATCGCTGGACGGGCGGCAAACAACGTATAATACAGCTCCAGTTCTGCGCCGATCAGTTCATCACGCAAACGAATGGTAAGCGTCTGAGCCTCATCATCCTGTTCCGTATAGGTTGCCGGAAGCCCTTCCAATACCGGTTTTCCCGCAGTGATCTCGTGAGAAACATATGTAAAATTGGTAATGCGGCTGCCATTGGGCTGTACAATCTCCAACGCCGGATGACGGAAATCTGTTGTTCCATACGATGGATATTCCTGTTTGATATGATCGAGAGAAAACTTTTTATCGCCCTCAAATACATATGCTGTCATCGGACGGTGATTCATTTCAACCAGATGATCGAAATTGTCACAGTCGTGGATCGTCTTGCCGAAATACAACTGACCAAGCTGACCATTGGGCAGGATCGTCATGATATAACTGATGCTGTCATTATGTAGATGAAATGTTTTGCTCGATGCATGATAGCTGATACACATATAAAATCGCCTCTCTTTGCAACTGGTATTGGTTTGCACCGAGGGAAGAATGCGGCGGCACTCTTCCCTCAGTGAGAATATAAGAAATTAGATCGTACAGATTATTCTGTCACCTGAGCAGCGTGCAGAGCATTAACCTGCTCAGACATTTCTTCCAATTTTTTACCCTTCAGCTTATATACATACTTGAAGATCAGGAAACTTACCGCACACAGGATAATCGGGATGACGAACATCAGAACACGGATGCCGAGAATGGTACCTGCCGACTGATGACCAGCCATTGCTGCGTCATATCCAATGACAGACAGACCAACGCCCGAAAGCAAACCAGTAACTGCCTGAGCGGCCTTCATCAGGAAGGTCTGTGCAGAACAGGTAACCGATTCATTGCGCTTGCCAAACTTCAGCTCGCCGTAGTCGATGACGTCAGCAATGCAGCAGGTGGTAGTACCCAGAGCCAAACCGGAACCAAAGAACAGGAATGCACAGCATGCAATAACAGCCGGATAACTGGTCGGGCAAACATAACCGCAAATTGCCAGAGCAACCATCGAGAGAATCGGCAGACCACAAGCCAAGAAGTAAACTTTTTCACGTGCAATCGTGCGCGCAATGACCGGGAAAAGGAACAGACCGATCATTTCGAAGATAATCGTGAACCCAAATACAGAGTACAGATCAGCAGCCAGGCATACTTCCTTGAAGTAGTATACAGAGAATGCCTTGAGAAGTTGGGTTGCCAGGTTAAAAGTAAGCAGGAGACCGATAAATGCAACCAACTGATCGTTTTTTACGATGATAGAAAACGCTTCTTTAAAACTGGTTTTCGTAGCAGCTTCACCGATGGTAGATTTTTCTTTTACATTGAATACGGTGATGCCGATGCAGACGATGAACAAAACAACAATGACAGCAGCGACTGCAGTAAAGCCGGTTTCCGAGATGTTCATGAAAGAACCATCTGCCTGTTCCTGCATAACGGTATTGTCACCGAACAGATTGTTGGCAAAGTTGATGGCACGAAGACCAAAGGTGCAAACGATGAAACCACCCAGAGAAGCAAAGATACGTGGAATAACTGAAATGCTCTCGCGTTCTGCCGGATTGGATGACAAATTCGGCAGCCAAGACCAATATGGTACGTCCATCATGGTATAACTCATGCCGTACAGGATATACATGACGGATACATATACATACATTTGCGTGGAACCTTTTTCGATTCCCAACGTGGTAAACAACAGAATAAAGAAAACAGAATTGACCAATGTGCCAATAACCAGCCAGATGCGGAATTTGCCATACTTTGTGCGGGTATTATCACAAATCATACCCATCATTGGATCGTTGATTGCATCCCAAATTCTTGCTACCGCAAACAGAACGCCAACAAAAGCAGGATTTAGACCAAGCGTATCGGTAAAATAGAGCATTAGGAACGCGCCTACCAAATTAACAATTGCATCTTTTCCGATTGCGCCAATACCGAAACAGTATTTTTGTCTTGCCGGAAGTCTTCCGGTAGCGGATGGATTCGCCATAATCAAATACCTCCATTTTTTCACGTTTGAGAAATTTCGTGCACGTTATCTCCCTTATTACGGTTATTATTATACCGTTTGACGCACTTTTAGAAAAGTGTGATTTGCACACATTACCAGTCAATTTGTAGACTTCATGAAAAACAAAATTTTTAATTTTGCATGAAGTTGCATAATTTTAGTAAATTTTACTTATTTATTTCATAGTTTTACTTTGTATATTCCGTTTTATTTCGGTCAAAAATCCCATGCTCTGTAAAATTTCCGTGCAAAAAATGGAGACGCCATACAGAACTCTTATCGTCAAAAAAACAGAATCCCCTGTCCGGTTTGCCAAACCATTGGAAAACCAAACAGGGGAAGATTTGTTCTATTCCTCCTCTATATATGGCGCTGTACTGCTGCGTTTAACAAGCGCAGGCGGTATGACAATTTTTTGTGGATACCGCCGCTCTGGTTGATGTGCCGGTGTGGAAGCTCGTTGCATTGCCAGCTGTACAGCCATCGCAGCCATATAATCCAAGTGCGGGCTAATGCTGGTCAGCGGTGGCTCGACCACAGACGACATCACTGTATCATTAAAGCTGACAATACTGATATCTTCCGGCACTCGCACTTGCATGTTACGCAGTGCATGGATTGCGCCAATCGCGCATTCCTCATTCACTGTGACAATTGCCGTAGGCAAATTGTCCTGATGCATCGTGCGCAGACGCATGCTGAATTCATTTTCTACAACCATCCGGTCACGCATCGGCGCTTCAATCACAAAATCAGAGCGGAATAATCCTCGCTCCCGCATGTAATGCTCATAATATCGCCGCCGTGGTTCCTGTACAATGCGTTTGACATCATCGCCGAGCCGTTTGGGTCCAATAAAGCCTATGCGAATGTGTCCCAGCTCGCGCAGATAATCAAGCGCCTGCTTCATCCCCAGCTCAAAGTTCAGCACAACCGAATCATGCTGAAGTTCATCCGGCGAAGAATCCAGGAAAGTAATGTTATTGCAAAGCATTTGCATCGAAGCAATCTGTGCATCTGAAAAATATCCGATGGCAATGATCCCATTGATTTCAGAGGACAGCGCATGATATCCATCCGCATCGGCGCGGAGCATAACTGTCTGCACATTGCGTTCATAACAGGTCTGCTCGACAAAATTTTTCAGATACATAAAATATGGATCGGTCATCTGTTCCGCCGGAGACAGCATTTCCGCAATGCCAATGGTCATTGTATCCGTAATAATCCGCTGTGTCCGCCGCCCGGAACCGCCTGCATATCCCAATTTTTTCGCAGTATCAAAAATAATCCGACGAGTCTCTTCACTGACCGTCATAGAAGGGTCGTTGTTGAGTACGCGCGAAATCGTAGCGGGAGAAAACCCTGTATACTCGGCGAGCATTTTGAGTGTAACTGCCATGAGAAATCCTCCGATTTGCCTGCTGTGTTCTGATCCCTGTCCAATTCGTACAGCTTATCTGAAAAATATGCTTCTATATTGTACCCCAGTATAAAGAAAATGTAAAGAATGCCTTGCAGCAGGCATAAGAAAAGAGCTGAACTGCCAATTTCAAGAGTTCAGCTCTTTTCCGTCCCAGGGATAAAAGGAAGATATATTATATCATGCGCACCAGTTCAAATACTGCGCACACAGCAAACAAAATGGCAGCACGAACCACCACTGCAAGCGGTGCGTTGCCGTCGCTGATACGACCTGCATATGAGATATTGCGTTTGGGGCAAATGTCACTGCACTTGCCGCACGAGATACACTCCCCCATACGCGCATTGTCCGCATCCGTTTCGACGCACACCGGACAATTTTTGACGCATGCAGAACAACGCATCAAGCAATTGTCTCGATTGCGCGTATATCGCCCGATCACGGGCAGCAGTGCAAATACTGCGCCCATCGGACAAAGAAACTGACAAAAAAACCGTTCTTTTACCGCCATACCAACGACAATCAATCCCAACAATACCATTCCCAATATGTATGACAACCCAGGCGATTTGAGCGCTGTCACCATGGAAAAGACATCCCATGGACTCCAGCCGGACAAATTCGCATAGATACCTGCCGCACATAAAAGGATAATCACAATCAAAATGACATACTTGATTTTCTGCATTCGGCGCACGGCTGTTTCAGGAATCTGTGGCAACCGGTGTTTGATCTTTCGCTGTATCAACTGCGACAGTGCGTAAACTGCATCGCCCAATGAACCAAATGCACATGCATACCCGCAGAAAAACCGTCCGAACACGATGGTATAGATACAGATGGCGAGAAGCGCCGAAGTAAATGCGCTGAATACAAGCGGCTCACCCATACCGATTGCTGTGGCAATTTCTTTGATGCCAGAAAAAGCTGCTGTATAGACAGAAGGTGCCAGCAGGAAAAAGATCAACTGGATACCTGCGCGCAGGCGACGGCGCTGTGTAACACGCTGCTTCGGAGAGACAGGCTTTTGTTCTTTTTTTAGAGAAATCATTTCTTTGCGCCCTCCAATGCTTGTTGTACTGCGGTCTTAATGCCATTTGAACTGAAGGTCGCTCCACTGATGGTGTCTACATCTGCACTCTGTGCCGCAAGCATACTGTCAATCATCTGCATTGCCCGGTTCAAATATGCAGTATCTTCCCCACTGGCGGCAGTAACTGTGATTCCTGTCATCTTTCCACCGGAAACGGTCACTTCAACGGAGACTGTCCCGCCGAAGCCTTCACCGCTTCCGGTATATACACCGTCCTGATAGCTCGCACCTGCCGTATCAGAAGCCGCCTGCATCGCCTCAGCATTGTGCGTCTGCGCCCGCTGTACAGCAAGTTGATTGGCTTCTTCTTCACGCTGCCACTGCAAGGCATTTGCCTGATAGATCCCCAATGCGCCCACTGCGACAATCAGGCTTGCCGCGCGCATCCAAAATTCCTGATGCTTCACTGTTCCTCCTCCGAAACGGTTGTGCCGAGCGCCAAGTCAAGCGTCTTACCCGCCTGTACAATCGCATCAGACGAGCAGGTTGCACGGCTTACCGCGTCCACCTCATCAAAGCTCTGTTTTTCTATGACCTGTGCCTTGACGCCGGCAGCGCTGCCTCTGCCATCCAATGCCCAGGTGATATACCTCCAGTTGTCAGAAGTAGAATCCGGCTGTGTAACGGCAATATCAGAAATGACACGTGTTACCGTTTTCTGTGTCACTGTTTTTGTATTTCCATCCGCATCTGTCACTGTTTTTGCCTCCGTTTGTGTTGTCTGACGCACAGTGACAGCAATGGTCATATCATATGCATCAAAATCACCATACTCGTCTGGTACACAGGACACAGTTGCTGAATAAGTAATCTCTTCTGTGTTTTCGTCCAGTTCCGGCAGTGTCGGTTCCTCCGGCTGCTCCGGTGTTTCGGGCTCTTCCGGTGTATCCGGCTGTTCCGGATCTTCGGCATCTCCAGATGCTTTCGTCAATGCACGCCGAACTGCATTTAAAATACCATTGGAAGAATAGGTGGCACCGGATACAGTGTCAACATTCGGCGTTTGTTTTTCGAGGACTTGGGTAATGACAGCCTTTGCCTTTTCAAAATAAGATGGGGTTTCGTCCTCTGCCGAAACAATATCAATGGCATTGATCTTTCCCTCCAAAATGGTCACGCTTACCGTAATATCACCGCCAAATCCTTCGGCTGTTCCGGTGTATGTGCCATCCTTATACGTGCCGTCTGTGAAATCGTCCGGCTCAACCGGTTCAGTCGGTGTCGTCGGCGTATTCGGTATCTCATCGTCTGCATCGGACGAACCGCCTGCCGCCTTTGTGAGGGCACGCTTGACTGCATTGATGATGCCATTGGAAGAATAGGTAGCACCGGATACCGTATCAACATTGGGGCTTTGTTTGGACAGGATTTTAGAAATCACACCCTTGGCGCGTGCAAAATAGGACGGTGTCTCCGCCGATGCAGAAACGATATCAATTGCTGTGATTTTTCCGTCTGCAATCGTCACTTGCACCGTAATATTGCCGGCAAACCCTCGTGCTGTACCGGTATATGTACCGTCTTTATATGTACCATCCGTAAACGAATCCGAAGAGATTTCACCTTGACTCGCCGTATTCAACGCCGCGAGCGTACCCGCAGCAGAACTTGAAGATGTCTCCGTACCTGTCTCCAGTTCGACGGCTTCCGCCAATGGGATAAGTCCGGGAACACTTTCCAATTCCGGTCCGCCATATGCAATCCCCCATGCGGCAAGACCTGCGACCGCGATACCCGGAATGAGCCGCTTTACCAGTTTATCAACTGTTTCATTGTGAAATATACGCATATTCTGCCTCCCACGTTACTTTCGTGCAATTGTTTCAAAGGTTCGATCGCTGGAAAAAACATCTGCAATGCCTTCGGTCACAAAAATCGTGCCATCCTCTGTAATCATCACTGCATCAAATTCATCCGCGTGCTGCCGCCAATATTCCGTTGCTTGATCTACACCCATGACAAACAGTGCCGTTGAAAGCCCATCTGCCAATGTGCCGTCTGCGCTGACAATCGTGACAGAGGTCAATCCATTGTCGGCAGGTTTTCCGGTAGAAGGATCGATGATATGATGATAGGTCGTGCCGTCCTGTTCAAAATATCGCTCATATCCGCCGGAGGTGATAACGGCACAATCGGTCACCTCAAGCACACCTGCGATATCCTCTGAATTTTCGGGGTCTTGAATGCCAATACGCCACTTGCTGCCGTCCGGTTTCGCGCCGTGTACGTGCACATTTCCGCCGAGCGAAACCATACCGCTCTCGACACCGCATTCGTCAAACAGCTCCATGATGCGACCGGAGGTATATCCCTTTGCAATACCGCCCAGATCAATTGCCTGCCCATCTCCCAATGTCAATGTGCGGTTGTCTGCATCCCAATCCAACTGATCACTGCCAATCGTCTCCATCAGTGTAGTCAGCTCACTGTCCGATGGAACGCGATAGGATTCATCCGTAAATCCCCATGCCTGCATAAGCGGATATACCGTGATATCAAATGCACCGCCTGTACTTTCATTGATTTCCAGCGCACACGACACCAACTCGGCAGAATCTGAAGACAATTGTGCGGTTCCTGAAGCATTCAGTGCAGAAATCTCACTGTCCGCCGAGCCAGTAGACAACAATGCATCCAGTCGTTCAATCTCCTGTTGAGCGGCATCCACTGCCTTCTGTCCGTTTTCGCCATAAGCGGTAATCGTCATATACGTATCCATTGCAAAGATTTCTTTGCTCACCGGCTGTTCTGTATTTGCCTGTACAGCGCTGCCAGTTGTTTCATCTTCGGTATGTTCCGCTGCACCACAGCCTGTCAACAACAGACAGGCGACAAATGCCGCTGCAATCCAATGCTTTTTCATGCCATACCCCCTTCTGTTTTCGGCAGACGATCGATCAGCCAACTGCCCAGCAGCCCAATGACCGCCCCCGCCGCAATGCCGGATACCCACAGCGCCAGCAGATACCATGCGATTGCTGTGGTTTGCATAAGCAGCATAGCGACTGCAATTTGTCCGACATTATGTGCAACCCCGCCGGCTATGCTGACCGTCAGCGGCTGAAATTTTCCAGTTTGTTTTAACGCAATCATGACCGCACCAGACAACAGACCCCCTGCCAGTGAATACCACAGGCTGACCGCTGTGCCGAACAGCATCGACGTGAGGATGATGCGCACAAAATTGATGGCAATTGCCGGTCGTGCACCCATACGGTACAATGCTGTCAGCACCACAAGATTGGTCAACCCCAATTTCATGCCTGGCACGGCAAAAAAAGCGGGTATCAATGTCTCCAGATAGCTGAGAACCATGGCAACTGCCGCTAACATACCATATTCGACCAAATGTTTTGTCTTTGTCATCAGTTGTTCCCTTTCGCAGTGTATTCAAGACGCCACAATATCCAATGTGGAACGTACCTCTGTATTCCCTTCGATAGCAATCACTACCTCATGGGGCAGACAGATAATACTCTCTCCTGCGTGCCGGATGTGACCTTGATGCACGCACAGTTGATCCGGACAGTTCGCATCCTCCAGCCAGACCTCTCCATCCTGAATTGTCAACACATTGATTTCACCGTTGACGCCCTCAATACGGTACACCGTATCCCGGTTCTGTGAAAACTCTGCAACCATTTCTCCAGAAACACGCACAACAACGGTCTCTCCGTCCGTTCGTCCCAACGCAAGTGCAGAGCCGAACAGCAAACTGCCTGCCAGAAGACCGCAAATAAAAAAAGTATCCTGTTTTTTCAGCTTCACTCAAAATCCTCCTGTCAGGCACAGTGCCTCGACCGGAAAAATCCGATCGAGGCATACCATTGTGTGCTACGTATTACTGATTACTCGCCTGTAATTGCATTCTGCACTGCCTTTACAATTGCATCAGAAGAGCAGGTTGCCGTGGAAACGGCATCATATGTTACCTCTGAGATTTGAGAGGCGCTCTTGCCAGTCAACTGTGCAGCAATGCCTGCGCTGGAACCTCTGCCATTCATTGCCCTGTTGAAATAAGTTAGATTTTCTTCATCAATGGTGCAACCGCTATTGAGTGCAATCGACGTGATACTATCATTTTCTACAACAACGTCAATCTTAATCTCATATGCTTCAAAGTCATTGTACTCATCCGGGTTTGTCATTGCAACGCCTGTCAAGGTCTGCGCTGCACTCGGAACGTCTACCGTAAAAGTCAGGTTGTTGGCATAACCGGTTGCCGTGACTTCTACCGCATAGCTCTGACCAGGCTCAAACACTGCCGTCTCGCCTGACGTTGCTTCCAGATTGATCGTGCCGTCGTCATTGATGATCTTCACCGAATTGCGACCGCTTGGTGTGTAGCTGTTCTCCCCTACCTTGACACTGGTAATGCTGGAGAGATACGCCGCAAATTCTTCGTCGGAAGCATCTTCCGCTTTGACGAGCTTGAGATTTTCCGCATCATAAGCAGCTACAATCGCTTCTGTTGTCAACTCGAAGTCCGCAGAATACGACGCATATTTGCCGCTTGTGTCTGTCATGGTCAGTGTGTATTCACCGATCGCCGGTGTGCCGGTCCAAGTAAGCGTGGTACCGTCGCAGCTCATACCTTCCACTGCGTTTCCTTCCGAATCAGTTACAGCGTATTCTGCCTGATAATCAGACGGAACCCCGGTCAGCGTAACTGCTGCACTGTGACTGTCCGCATTTGCATTTGCTACCGAGAAGGTATTTTCAAATTTGACCGGTACATAAACGCCATCCAGCGGGATCTCATAGATGCCTTTGCTGGTGTAATAGGTAACCTTCTTGATGGTTTGTCCCATCATGGATGCATAATGTTCCGAAGACGTCGGGCAGTTATGAACTACATCCGTAAATCCGGTGCACCATGCCAGATCTGTGACGCGCCAGATGTTTTCCAGATGACGCAGACCGTAGTCATTTTCGTCTGTGCTGATCACAACGCCGTATACCTTGTCCGTGCTGGTGTCAATGACATCAAACCCGTCCAGAACCATCTCATAATCGCCATAGCCGCTCTCTGTAGACAAGTCTGCCGTTACGCCTGAAACCGTCTGCACATCTCCCTGGGTCTTGCCGAAGGAAAGGCTGCCGTCTTCATTGAGGGTAACTTCTTTATAAAAGCTCGGCTCTTCACTCATCACATAATACGCATAGCTCGGATTCTCGAACAGCGCGTCCACACCTTTATATACGGTTGTATTTGTCTGTCCACGATTGGTGACGGTGATTTCTACCTGATCGTCATCGGTAACCCGCTTATACTGCGCGAGATTATCCAGCGTGACGCCTTCCCCGAGCTTGACCGGGAATGTGATACCGGTGATATCCGAACCGTCGCTGTTGACATGATAGGAACCACCCGACAGCGAACCGGTTCTGGTCTTATTCAGCGTTGCAGAAGTAAATCCATCCACTTCGACGTCGTTGTTGACTTCCGCCGCGTAGAACTCGTCATACGGGATGTTCATGGTCACATATACATCAGACTGCTCTGCCAGGCACTTGTCGAGCATAACAATGGCTTCTGCACGAGTCATGGAATTGCCCGGCTGAAGGGTCACATTTCCATCATCATCCTTATATCCTGCAATCATGCCCTCGCGCGCCAATGCACCGACATATGGTACTGCCCAATCCGGAACAGAGGCTGCATCTGTAAATCCCTTGAGATCATCGCGCGTTCCGTTGCACTCCAATCCAAGCATGTTGGCAACCATCGTAAAGCCTTCTGCTCGGGTCAGGTTTTTATTCGGCTCCATGGTAGTATTGCTCGTGCCTTTCATATATCCGGCCTGGAGCGCTACTGCCAGATCGCCATAGAACCAGTCTTTTTGCGAAACATCCGTATAACGGGAAATATCCGCGCTGCTTTCCGTATACTCATTCACTTCATTTGAAATTGCAGCGAATTCCGCACGGGTGATGGTGTTATCCGGCTTGTAAACGCCATCGCCATAGCCCGCCAGATAACCCTTATCGATGAATTCCTGTAATGTGGCTTCCGCCCAGTGACCGGTGATATCCGATCCCGCTGCCAACGCAGCGCCGCCCAAAAGCATACTGCCTGCGGTCACGATGCTGCACGCACGGACCGAGAATTTGTTATTCTTTTTCACTTTACATTCCTTTCCGCCCACGTATGGTTTTTTTGTTAGTATTAGCTAACTTTCTTGGAAAAAAGCAATTGCGCAGTGAATAGACACCACGCAACATGTACCGCTTTATCCTGACAACCAAATTATATCGCACCGATAGTTAGTTGTCAACAACTTTTTCCATCTTCCGGATACATGCCTCTGGAAGCTCAGCCAACAGGACACACGCTGCCTGCTGTGCTTCCTGGGTGCTCAGCGGCAATCCTGCGCGAATCAGACATACCGCAAGGTTGTTCACATATCGCTCATATTGCGCTGCAGTCTGTCTTCCATATTCTGTCAAATATACTTTGCCATATGGCTGCTGAACAACCAGCTCTTTATCACGGAAAACAGCGACAATGCGCGCGGCAGATGCTTTTTTCACATGCAGGAAATTCGCAATTTCTGTCAGTCTGATGTCTTTTCCCGTCTTGGACAACTCGTACATTGTCAATAAGTAGCGCAGATGTGTGCTTGTCAGTTCCATCTATCCGCCTCCTCTTACCCTCCGGCGTGTACGGTCGTCGGAAGAACACATTTTATTAGTTTATGCTAATCTTTTTTCAGCATATCACACATTGTGCAGGCTGTCAATCATTCCTTAAAAACGATTGAATCATACACTAACTTTTTTGTCACTCTTCTTTGTTTTATCTTAACAATACTTTTCAAAAAATGCATAAAATGTCTGTGTCCGCATATGACACAGACATTTTTCTATTCTTGCCCCCATTCACCGCAGACTTTCCTTGTGCAAAGTACATCATAAACGTATAACTCATTCTATCCAACGGTTGACAACAGGGGAATATATGCGGTATGATTTCCAAAGTATATTTGATTGATATCACATCATAAAGGGGAATGCAAATGCAAAAACAAACCATACAACCAGATATCTGTGCGCGCGGTACGATGTTTTTCAGCGGCGCATGCGTTGCAAGCGGGGGTGTGCTGCTCACAATCTTGCAGGAACGCTATGGATTTGATTATCAATGGGGCGGAACACTGCTTGCGGCACTCAGCGTGGGCAATCTGATTTCTGCTTTTTTGACCGGTATGCTGCCTACATTCCTCGGCGATAAGTGTACTGTTCTGCTGCTCTCCGCAGGCTATATGTTTGGCTTTGGTCTGATGGCGGTGTCAGGCAACCCACTCTGGCTGTTGACCGCTTTTTTTCTGGCAGGTATCGGAAAAGGAAGTACGCTCAATGCCAGTAATGTGCTTGCCGGAAAAAGCAAAGACCGTACACGTTCATTAAATCTGATCCATGCGGCATATGCAGTCGGCGCACTGTTGTCCCCGGTATTTATTGCCATGCTCAGCCAAATCAGTTGGAATGCCTCGATCTTTGGCTTTGCCGTGTGTGGTGTTCTGCTGTGGCTGTTGTTTTCACGGGCAGGTTTGTCCACTGCCCGCCGCGCATCCGAACAGACAAACCGGGACTGGCGTTTTCTGCGCAGCATGCACTTTTGGATTCTGACCGCGCTGATTTTTTTCCAGAACTGTACGGAAATCAGTGTAACCGGTTGGATGGTTACATATTTTAAGGATACGGGTATCCTGTCTCCCTTCTGGAGTCAGAGCACGATCACCGTGATCTGGCTGGCAACGCTGATCGGGCGGCTTCTTGTCGCATTTGTACTTCCCATCCGCAGCCGTCCCCGCATACTGGCAATCATGTCCATCTGTTGTCTGATCACGTATGTTGGGCTGATGAACGCGCACAATTCTGCGGCTGCACTTGTCTTATTGGCTCTGTTCGGTCTTTCCATCGCGGGCATCAATCCGACGGCAGTCGCGTGCGTCGGTTCTGCAATGTCCGCACGTGCCATGGGTATCCTGCTGCCCACCGCTGGGATCGGCGCAATTGTTATGCCATATATCACCGGGGCAGTCGGCGCACGGTTGGGCATTTCCGCCGGCATGATGGCAATCACTGTCGCCGTTGCCGGCATGGTTGTCAGCGCACTTCTGCTGGTACGCCTGGAACAGCGCTCATCTCGAAACGATACATAATGTTCCAAACAGAACAGGGCTCTCATATTTTCGCCCCATTACCCGCCTTGTGCATATGAAAACGATCCGGCTGCGCTTTTTCGCCTGCCGGATCGTTTCATTTATAACATAGTTAAAAAGCTCTGAATATTTCCAATGTCACCCAACAGCTCCTGTCGCTGTTTTCCAATCATCAGTTCTTTGTTGTTGCGTGTATACGCCTCGCTGCCATACTGTGCAATGAACCATGTACTAAAGAAATTTGTATTCAGTTCAGTGACAAAAACAACAAGCTCCTGACTCTTTCCAAATGCAGTTTCAAGAAATGCGAACGCATATTCGAGTGCCTTTGATGCTTCGCTCCCCTGCTCGTCCATCTGTTGTACTTCTGCCTGAAACCGTTCAGAGATAACTGAAAAACTGTCGTGATTATCACGGACTGCTTGCGCAGACAAAAAAATCTGATTATCTTCCAACCATTTTGCCGCCCGCAGCAATGCAGAAACCTCCCGTCGATCAACAGCAGAAGCTTTTTGACGCGTATGCAGTGATTGACGAATGTGTCCGGATTCACGTTCCAACAAATCATGGAATGACTGCTGCCCCAGATACCGCTTGACAGATTTCAAGCTCTCAAACAAACGGGACACATACATATCGGTATAATACGCTGTAGAAAACACTTCTGTCAGACGACCGATAAGCAAACCAATCACGCTGAGTCGCTCATCAAACGGCGCTGTTTTCAGCCGTTCTAATGCAGCGGCAGGCTGTTCGCCAGACAAAATCCCTTCCACATGATATTCTGACTGATATTTGCAGAATAAATCATAATATGCAGCAAAATCGCGTGCAATACGCGGGTGCTGAAGATATTCCAAAATAACCGGCTCATCCACCGGCAATGCCAATTCCTCACAAGTCAACAGAAATTGAGAAAGATCCTCCCAGCCGCGTGCTGTGACAAATGCCTGACCATCTACAGTCGTTTCAAATGCATAGAAATGTTGTTTTTTAATATCCAGATAAGAGAGAATGGCGGCATGCATACGGTTGCGGTAGGCATATTTTTTCCATACCGCATAATCTTCTTCCACATCGATGCGCCGCAAGCGGTCGAGTGTGACAACATCAAAATCCCGAACGGATTTGTTGTATTCCGGCGGATTTCCAGCGGCAACAATGATCCATCCTTCCGGTACAAAATGGCTGCCGAATGATTTGCGCTGCAATAATTGAAGCATCGTCGGTGCGAGCGTTTCTGACACACAGTTGATCTCATCGATAAACAAAATCCCTTCGCGCAATCCAGTCTGTTCCATCTTGTCATATACAGAGGCAATGATTTCGCTCATGGTGTATTCGGTGATGGTCAGTTCTGTGCCGCTATAGTTCCGTTTTGTTAGATATGGTAAACCAATTGCACTTTGTCTGGTGTGATGTGTGATGGTATAGGACACCAATGCAATGCCGCATTCTGTCGCAACCTGTTCCATAATAGCAGTTTTACCAATGCCCGGCGGTCCCATCAACAGAACGGGACGCTGATGTACAGAAGCAATGCGATAATTCCCTTCTTCATCTTTCGCCAGATATGCCTGCACGGTGCGGATGATTTCCTGTTTTGCACGTAATATATTCATGATTTCATTCCTTTTGCGATATCATCTGTACTCAGGACGAGCTTCATTGCCCATGGCGGCACCATATGCTCCGCATATGTGTCGTCCAAAAACAAAAATGCAACATCATATGGCGGACGCTGCTGCGGAAAAATACCAAATCCATCTGTAAAAAACAGCATACCTCGCAAATGCAGCAATTCACCCTGTCGCTGTAACTGTTCTACATAATCAAAAACCGGACGAAAATCCGTGTCGCCATTGCCGTTGACCTCAAAAGTTTGCAGAATCTCTGTCAGATGTGCCGTATCCGTCAGTTTTAAATCAGATTGAATGCCTGCATCACACTGAATGATATGGACATTTACCGAACGGAAAAAACTGTCACTGTCCAACAGCAAACTGGCTGTCTGTTCCAGAAATTTCCGCACCAGCTCTCCGCTGCACGAACCGGAAGTGTCCACAGCAATGACAAATTCGTGAATTTTACGAGCTTCCCGATATTCCAATTCTTCAATGAGCGGCATATTTTCGTACAATTGCATGCTGTAATTGTAATATCCATAGTCAAAGCTGTCCAGATCGATTCGGACTTCTTCGCGGGTAACAGCAAATTTCTGCAAAAATTTTCGATAATCAAAACGTTCCCGGTTCTCAATTTGCAGTTGCTGCCTCAAATTGCCCGCCATCAAATTGAGTTCACGATGGAAGGTTTCCATCGAAGTCTGCGTCTTGCGGCTGATATCCTGCCATTTTTCATCGACTTCATCCCGATCCGGTGGGTTGTCCGAACCATTGCCATCTGGCGATGGCTGATTATTTTTTTTGTCGTCCTTCAATTGTTCCCAGAATTTGTGATCATCCACCGCAAATTCTTCCTGCATACGCAGTTTTTCTACATAGGACATGCGGGAAAGCATGCGATAGATCTGTTCCGCATTGTACACCGATACTTGCAGATGATCATAATATTCCTGCCTGCGGTCAGTGACCAACCGCTGTACACACGGATATTCCATGGAATCCAATACAGACTCGACAGCAATATCACATGCAAGATTCCAATCCTCTGCATCACGATCTTCTTCCTGTGTCATATGGCGGAAAATACAATGCAGTATCATGTGTAAATACGTTCGATTGACGCCGATTGGGTCATCTTGATAAGCTGGAATCAGATAATTGGGATTATAAAAGATATGCACGCCGTCTGTCGCAATGGTACGTGTGTTCAGATTCAACTCATAGGACAGCGCTGACAATGCCATATCCAGAAAGCGCATGCACAGATACAGTTCACTGCGGGACAGCGCCAGAATCCGGTTTCCAATCTGTATCAACTGTTCATGAAGTGCATTCATATCGGATCTCCTATAATGCAAACCTGCGGTTTGACCGTCCAAAGCGCGACAGCCGATGATCCATTAACAGGCTGACGCCCTCCGGGAAATCATTCTGTGAAGCCGCTGCAATCGCCCCCTCCAATTGTTCTCGTGTGAGCAATTCATTTTTTATCAACAGCTCCAGCCGCCCAAGATCGCGCGCTGCCAAAACAGCGGAAACCACCTCTGGTGCATGTCTGGACAGATAATTGAGATACATCTCTCTGTATTTGGGGCGCAACTGATATGGATACAACAACCGATAAAATGCGATGTCCTGCACAACCTCCGGTTCATCTTCGCGCATGGCGCGCGGAAATGTCTGGTCATATTCGTTAAAATTGATGCCATCCCGCGTCACGCACATGCGGTAAAATGAGCCGGAACCATAGGTGACAGAGCGAAATTCGCGCGGAGGAATGATTTCCTGAAAGGCATAATCGTATGCCGGGAACAGGAGGACAATCTTTTGTCCATCTTCTGTATCAATCGTCAACACAATTTCATTGGTGAAATCAGTCACAATGCTTTTGAGCCAGGTCAATCCCCGCACGGAAATACGATGAAGCGCACGGCAATTTTTAAATGCGCCGTCGCCCACCGAACGCAAACCATTTTGCAGTATAAGCTGTTCCAGCGTAAAGCAATTATAAAATACATGGTTGCCGATGGAATCGACACTGCGGGGCAGCGTGACGCGCCGAAGCTGCGTCTGCTGTGCAAAGGCATAATCACCGATTTCTGTAACGGGCAATCCCTGCCACATATCCGGAACCGTCACAAACACCGCACTGCTGTCGGATTTAACCAGTACAGCTCCGTATTTTTTCTGTTCAAATATCAGATTTTCCATCCAATGCCCCCTGAACCTGTTTGTTTGACCGACCTTATTGTACCACGCTGCCAGTCGCTCTGCCACAGTTGGACCAAATTTATTTCTACCTTCTCTGACAGCAAAAAGCACCCGCTGCATACAGCGGGTGCCTGCCGTGACTTGTGACTCATGCGCCCAGAAAGCCTTTGAGATCTTCGATCAGATCATCTGCATCCATCCCATGAACCTCTGCCGCCTGTTCCAATGTTTCCATACGGGCAGATGGGCAGCCAATGCAATGCATGCCCATGCCGGTGAGGATCTCCGCCGCCTCCGGGATTGTTTCCAGCAACGCACCGATTGTTGTATTCTTATTGATTCTCACACGATCATCTCCTTTATTTCAGCTTTGCTCCATCCTGAAATGCATTGCCGACCTTTGCGCCCATCGCCAGATACGCACTGTTTACGGGATCAAATGCAATTGGACGCAGACGAGCCGGGTCGATATTGCCATTTTCTCCGAGGATGTCTTCTTCTGCACTGACGTTGACAATCTCACCAATCATGCATTCAGCTTGTTCGTCGTAGCTGATCAGCTTGCATTCCAGCGTCATCGGCAGTTCATCGATGATCGGCGCATCTACCAGTTCGCTCCTGGTCGTATGAAAGCCTGCGCGCGCAACTTTATCCGGCACTTGATTGGCAGAGACAATACCGACATAATCACAGGCGACAACATGCGCTTCATCTGCCATGCTGACAGTAAACGCTTTTCTGGCGAGAATATTTTGCACGGTTTTATGCCCGGCACTGAGATACAGGGTAATCTGGTTGGTATCGCTGATGCAACCCCATGCAGCATTCATCGCATCCGGCGTACCATCCGCGTCATAAGATGCGATAATCAAGACCGGCTGCGGATACAAAAACGGCTTTGCACCAAAACTCTTTTTCATTTTGTTTCACTCCTATCGTAAAATCAATTTCATTTCGGATATCATTATTATAACACAAGCCCCACAAACCGCAAAGCGCACAGTCTGTTTCTGTCCTTCCCGGAACAAAATAAAATACAAAAAAAACATAAAATTTTATATTTTTCAAATGCAATCGCCCGGTGTATCCCGCAATGAAAATGTTATAATAAAATCATACATCAGGTTACTCTTTGTGCCCTTAAAAATTTCATCGTTTCATCCCGATTGCAATCGGAATAACAGATAGGAGGAAATGACATGGCAAAAAAGGCTTCAGAGTATGTAATGTACTATGAAAATGCAAACGGACCTGTTATCGGTACGGTGTCGCGCCGTATCATCGAGCAGGACGGCTGCTATTTTAAGGACATTGACGGCTCTGGTACGTTGAACCCGGTGGCAGACTGGCGTCTGCCGGCAGAGGAACGCGCTCGCGCCTATGCGCAGACATTAACCACGGAAGAAAAACTCGGTCAGATTTTTATCTCCGACTGGCGCACCGGTGCATCACAGAAAGACAAAACCCAACTGGATGAATCCGGTCTTCTGGATGAAGGCGAAATGCATGGCAAAACCATCTTCGGCGAACAGCATCTTCCCGGTACCTCCGTTTTGTTGAAGGAATGGTGGGGACGACACTTCATTCTGCGTGCCAATCCCGACGTGGAATATCTGACGGACTTTTTGAATCAAATGCAGGCTGTCGCTGAAGAATGTGAGCATTTTGTTCCGGTACAAGCCGCTTCCAATTCGCGCAACGAGCATGCAATCCCTGTATTCGGCATGAATGACGCTTCTGGCGTCTTCGCCACCTGGCCGGGTACGCTGGGCATCGCTGCCGCTATCAAGGGAGACAGCATTGACATCGCGGATCAGTTCGCCGATGCGATCCGCCGCAGTTGGAATGCAACTGGTCTGCGCAAAGGATACATGTATATGGCAGATGTCATGACCGATCCGCGCTGGCAGCGCACCTATGGTACCTTTGGCGAAGATCCGGAGCTGATTTGTGAGATTTTTGAGCATATCATTCCGCGCATTCAGGGCAGCCGGGATGGCGTTACCTCTGATGGTGTCGCCATGACAGTCAAGCATTTCCCCGGCGGCGGCGCACGTGAAAATGGTTTCGACCCGCACTATGCCGCAGGACAGTGGAATGTCTATGCTACCGAAGGCAGCCTGCAAAAATATCACATCCCGGCTTTCCAAGTCGCAGTAGACAACAATACCTCTTCTATTATGCCGTACTATTCCAAGCCATCCGCTGAGAAAAGTGCGCCGCAGACCGACAAAAATGGTCAGCCCATAGAAATGCAACCGTTCGGCTTCGCATACAACAAGCCATTTATTGATGGCATGCTGCGGGGACAGATGGGCTTTAAGGGTTACATCAACTCAGATACCGGTATCGTACACAACATGGGTTGGGGTGTTGAAATGCTCGATCAACCGGAACGCATTGCATTCGCACTGAACAACGGCGGTGTTGATCTCATCAGCGGCTTGTTCGACATCGAGTATGGCAAAGAAGCGCTGGCGCGTGCGAAAAACGGATATTATGATACGCATCCTGTACCGGATGGATTCCGCAAGGAAGATCTTGTACTCACGGAAGAAACACTCGATCGCGCTGTCATTCGCACAATGACAGAAATGTTCGCACTTGGCATGTTCGACAACCCGTACCGCGACCCAGCGAAAGCTCAGACCATTACCGCCAACGAAACGGATTGGGCAAATGCGATGGATGCACACCGCAAGAGCGTCACGCTGCTGAAAAATGACGGCACACTGCCGCTGACCGCAGACAAACTCACTGGCAAAAAAGTCTATGCAGAAGCGTTTTACAAACAGCCGGAGTTGGCGGAAAAGGACACGGCGGAGCTGAAAAAACTGCTGGAAGGCGCTGTTATTGTCGATGATCCCGCACAGGCTGAATATGCCATCCTCATGATCTCCCCATCCTCTGGCGATTATTTCAACGCCACTCCGGGTTATCTGGAACTGGATATCTGCGAAGACAAAACGGTTCCAAACGTCGATGAGAAGGGCTGCCCGGTCTCAGATACACACAAAGAGACCACATTGCCCGGCGCAAAACGCATTGCAGAGATTGCAGCGGCAGTCCATGCAAACGGTGGTAAAGTCATTGCAAACATCAACTTTACGCTCGCATGGCAAGTCGGCAATGTTGAGCCATTTGTCGATGCGCTCACGGCAGGCTATGATACCTATCTCTCCGCAACCATCGACGTGATGCTCGGACGGTATCCGGCAACCGGCAAGTTGCCTATCACACTGCCGCGCGGCGATGAAGTCCTTGCTGTCGATGCAGAGGGCAATTGTGTCAGTGCAAATGATGTTCCGGGTTATGACAAGGATTTGTACATGCCTGATGAACTCAAAGACGAAAACGGCAAGGCATATGCATACCGCGACACCGCGGGCAACTATTATGAGTTGAATTTCGGTCTGAATTACTGATACCAGTTATTTGCTCCCAAATAGCACAATACAAAAACCCTTCCTACCGTGAACCTGTTCAACCGTTCACGGACAGGAAGGGTCTTCCTATTCAGTCCGGCAATGCGTGTACCATCTCATCCCATCCAACCCATATCGCGTGAAATTCGATTGCGGGCCGCCATCAGATGCGGCTGAAGCTGTGCCAGATAAGTATCGGTCATGCGAAGGAGTGGAGCGCTGAGCGAAATTGCACCACAAGCCCGCCCTGTATAATCAAAAATCGCCGTTGCAATACAGCGCACACCGAGTTCATTTTCCTCGTAGTAAAATGCATAACCGCGGCGACGGATCGCGTCAAGTACATCCTGTAAGCGTTCCCGCGTGACAATTGTGTGCTGCGTATATGGCTGGATATCACTGTGCTCCCAAATCGCATCGACTTCTTCATCGCTCAGGCTCGCAAGAATGGCTTTGCCGACACCCGTACAGTACATCGGACGCCGCATACCAATGCGCGAAAACATGCGAATGGCACTGTTTCCCGCTTCTACTTTGTGAACATAAACAATATCACTGCCGTCCGGAACGACAAGATGCACGGTCTCTCCCACGGCATCGCGCAGATGCTCCATCGGTTTGCGGGCAACCTGCACCAGATCAAGATTTTCCACAACCTGTCCTGCCAGTGCATACAGCCGTGTGGTCATGCAGTATTTATTTGTCTCCTCATCCTTGCGTACATAACCGCGTGTCACCATGGCAGACAGCATTCGATGTACTGTGCTCTTGTGCAGCCCGGTCAGCTCTGTGAGCGTATGAATGGTCAGTCCGTCGCGCGCTTCACAAAGTCGCTCCATGATATCAAATGCACGGTCGAGCGACTGTACGGGGGAACTGTTTTCAGCCATAATTATGCTCCTCTCTGTTTTGTATTATGAAACTCTGTTTCTATTTTATTCGTTTTTCATAAAAATTACAAGATATTTTTGTCAAACAATTCACGAATTTCCTGTTGTTTTTTTATATAAATGGTATATAATAATAGTCAGAAAAGGGAAATACAAAACGCGGTTTCATAATTCAAAACACATCTGGAGGGAATCAAAATGAATGCAATGAATCAGGCAATTTCTGATATCGGTGTCGTACCGGTAATCAAGCTGAACAATCCGGTTCGCGATGCAGCTCCGCTGGCAAAGGCGCTGTGCGAGGGCGGCGTACCGGTCGCTGAAGTCACATTCCGTGCAGCAGGCGCACCGCTTGCCATCAAGTTGATGAAGGAAACCTGTCCGGACATGATCGTGGGTGCGGGCACTGTCACCACCACCGCACAAATCGACGACGCGATTGCAGCAGGCGCACAGTTTATCGTCACTCCGGGATTTGACGCAGAACTGGTTGCTTATGCACAGAGCAAGAATATTGCGATTTATCCAGGCT
>CALWUF010000039.1 GCA_944384655.1 uncultured Butyricicoccus sp.
AATCTGTCGTCAAAAAGTCGTCAGGAAAAATAAAATTCCCCCCAATTTGGAAAAAAAGCCCCGTTTCACAAGAAACAGGGCTTTACTATGGTCCGAGTGACAGGACTTGAACCTGCGGCTTCTTGACCCCCAGTCAAGCGCGCTACCATCTGCGCTACACCCGGAAATAACTTGCTTATCTATAATATCACACTGTCTGTGCAATTGCAAGGACAATTTGCTGAAATTTCTGCAGATAGACAGGGGGAATGCACAATCGATTTGCAAAACAAGTGAGGTCAGGAATTGGTTCCTGACCTCACAGCATGATTACAATTGTTTTCTGTCTGCAGCAATCAGTCTGCGGAGCGCATCCACTGCGACGTGAATACAGGAGGCAGTGTCATGGACTTGAATATCTTCCAGCCCCATGGCACGGCGTGTCTGATTGCCCAATACCAGTAAAATGGTTCCAATGCGTACACGACGCACGGCAGCGACGATAAACAGAGTAGCAGATTCCATTTCACTTGCCAGTGCACCACATTTCAGCCAGGCATTCCATTTATCCGTAAGCTCCGGGCAGACCGGCATGGTTTCCGGCTCATGTTGTCCATAAAAGGAATCTTTACACTGAACAACGCCGATATGGAAGCGTTGTCCAGAAGCAGAGGCAGCGTACTGTAATGCATGGATCACATCGAAGTGCGCGACGGCAGGGTATTCAATGGGAGCATATTCTGTGCCTGTACCGTCCATGCGAACCGCACTGGTTGCAATCACCAGGTCACCGCTGAGGACCTCTGGCTGTATACCGCCTGACGTGCCAACACGGATAAAGGTATGTGCACCGCAGTGTATCAGTTCTTCCAGTGCAATTGCAGCGGAAGGACCGCCGATGCCAGTGGAGACAACACTGACCTTCACATCATCCAATGTACCGGTATATGTGATAAATTCACGGTTGGCAGCGACTTTGTGCGAATCATCAAACAATTGTGCGATATGTTCACAACGTCCTGGATCTCCGGGCAGGATGACATATTCACCGACGTCACCCGGTTTGATTTTCAGATGAAATTCCTCATTGGGACTATATACTGTTGGCATATGATTCCCTCCAGTTTGCTGTGACAGGGATATGGTACAGCCTTACGCTTTGTATGCAGCGCCGATTTTGTCGGCTTCCATAATTGCGGCATATACGTCATCGGCTGTAATATCCTTGCGCAGGTTCTTGGTGGACTGTGTTGGAACACAGGCTGCTTCTGCAACCTTACGGATTTCGTCTTCTTTGACGTCGGTGATGCCCAGATCAGCCAGTGTCATCGGCAGACCAACTTCCTTCATAAATGCCAAAACTTGATTCATTTCGTCTTCAGGGGCCTGTTCCAGTACCAACTGTGCGAGTGTGCCAAAGGCAACCTTTTCACCGTGATACATGTCATGAGCCTGTGGGACATAGGCAAAACCATCGTTGATTGCATGTGCCGCTGCCAGACCGCCGCTCTCAAAGCCCACGCCACTCAGATAAATGCACGCTTCAACAACATTGTCCAGTGCGTCGTTCGGTTCTTTTGCTTCCAGTGCTTCCAATGCCTTGGCGCCATCACGGATCAGAAGATCATAACACAACTTGCTCATCATCAGTGCAGTATTGGAGCAGAGACCCCGTGCCATGGTCTTTGCACCGGAATTTTTGCATGCGCGCGCTTCAAACCAGGTTGCCAGCGCATCGCCCATGCCGGCAACGAGCAAACGTTTTGGAGATTTTGCAATGACTGCGGTATCGACCAGGACAAGATCCGGATTCCGTTTCATGAGCAATGCTTTGATGACAACACCCTCATCATTATAAATAACAGAGACGCCGCTACACGGGGAGTCGTTGGATGCAACGGTAGGAATGATGATAATCGGATAGCCGCCAAGGTTGGTGACAACAGCTTTTGCTGTATCAATAACCTTACCTCCGCCGACACCGATGACGACATCGCAGCCAGTTTCCGTGACAACCTCCATAACGCGGGAAATTTCTGCCTTAGAGCATTCACCGTTGAATTCACAGAAAACAACTTCTTTTTCCACCGACTTCAAGCTTTCCTCGATTGCATCACCGATGCGTTTTTTGTTGTTTGCCGAACAGAGGACGAGGAATTTATCACCCATCTTCTTGGCGTTACGGCCCAGATTGGATAATTCTCCATTACCCTGAACATATTTCGCGGGGGATTTGATACCGTAAGACATAATACTATGACTCCTTTCCTATTTCCTGAGGGGAACCGGCACAGCAGACACCAGCACTCTCCCTTCTCTTACCCATAAGTGTATCAAAATCTGCTCGTGTTGTAAAGAACAAACAAAACAATCCGAGAAAGAATGCTCGTACATCTATAAATAACACAAAACAGAACAGGCAGTTCGCCGTATAATTCCGTTGATAGCAGAGCGAGGTGGAAGGAGATTCAGGAAATTTATCCCATATTGCTGATGAAAACAGCCGTCCTGAATGTTTCAGGACGGCTGGATTTAATTGACTGCGCTTTTGTCTACGGTTGCAGGTGGAAGTTCAATGTTAGAATTGGTGTAGATACTTTCATATATAAAGGTAAGCAACGCATCGGATGCCTCACGCAGGTCATAGACATAACACCATGCACCGCTGGAAGACATGATACCGCCCCAAGCATCAACAGAATCGCCTGGCAGTGAGAACTGTTCGAGTGACAGATCTTTTTGCAGTAGAATTTGAGAGAAGGAGAGCAGTTCGGAGTAATCCAGGGAAGTGGTACATAAGCTCAGGCATTCGCGGATCAGTGCGGGATATTGCGTCGCAGACATGTCGCGCGCCTTGAGGAATAGACAAGCCATGATTTCACGCTGGCGGCTGGTGCGTGCATTGTCGTTGTCAATTTTGCGGATACGTGAATAAGCGACTGCCTGTTCTCCGTTTAGCGTGATGTTTTCTCCGACGGACAGATTTTCACTATTTGGAAGGTTTTGCCTCTCCGCTTCAGTCAGATCGACCTCGACGCCGCCGACCAGATCAATAATTTTTGCCATTTCA
Source organism: uncultured Butyricicoccus sp. (assembly GCA_944384655.1). Taxonomy (GTDB): domain Bacteria; phylum Bacillota; class Clostridia; order Oscillospirales; family Butyricicoccaceae; genus Butyricicoccus_A. The sequence continues at coordinate 3,050 of CALWUF010000039.1, forward strand.
CTGAAATTGACGGCGATATAATCGGTAATATTGGTATTAAAATTGGTATTCAGTGTTTTGACTGCCAGTTGCGCACCACCATAGGCGTAGGCGTGTGTAAACTTTTCCGTCACATCTTTGTCCGGAATGTAAACAAGTGTGTCGCGTGCGATAGAGGTCAGTTTGATCTTGTTATGTTCGTAGTCAATGGACAGGATCATGGTCGCGTCAGAACGACCTTCATCGCTGTCAGTGCTGTCGATGCCGAAAATTGCGATGTTGACAATATTGGCATTTTCGAAGTCCTCTTCATCGTTCACAGCCAGACGTTCCGACTGATGGGTAGCGACTTCGGCAAATGTTTCGTCCTGTTTCAATCCACTGAAGAGATATTGGTGTGCACCGAACAAAATAGCTGCGATCACAGCCAAAATAATACAGATATATAAAATAATGGACTTGATTTTCACAAATAAGCCTCCTTTCTGTTATTTAGTATACACGTGCTATAGTGGAAAATCAAGAAACAGAAAGGCAACAAAAAGTAAACGGAAATGAAACAGGAGACGATTATTGTGTGCGCGTACACATGGGGAAGTGGTAGGACATGTGAGCAAAACATACCCTAAAAGCAAATATAAATTGATCGTATAATTACCATGATAAAGAGGTGAACTGGTCGAACAAAAAGAAATTTGGTGGACATATGGAGCATATGGCAGAAAAAAATGGAAAAAATCACGAAAAACTTTGCGGGAAATGGTGCAAAAATTTGTCAGATGTGCTATACTACTTTCGGTGGTACGAGAAAAAATCAATGGAATGCTACAAGAGATTTAATGTGTAACAGGAGGAAAGCATATGAAAAAATGGGTTTATGAGTTTCATGAAGGCAATGCGGACATGCGCCCGCTTCTGGGAGGTAAGGGCGCAAACCTGGCGGAGATGACCAATCTTGGTCTCCCTATTCCGAACGGATTTACGGTCACGACTGAGGCGTGCACCGATTATTATAAGCAGGGAAAGCAGATTTCACAGGAGATCCAGGATCAGATTTTTGCAGCTCTCGGTGTGTTGGAGCAGCAGCGCGGAAAGAAGTTCGGTGATGAATCTGACCCGCTGTTGGTTTCTGTACGTTCCGGTGCACGTGCATCGATGCCGGGCATGATGGATACCATCCTAAACCTCGGTTTGAATGATATATCGGTTGAAGGTTTTGCACAGAAAACCGGCAACCCGCGCTTTGCTTATGATTCGTATCGTCGTTTTATCCAGATGTTCTCTGACGTCGTTATGGAAATGAGCAAATCGTTCTTTGAGGGTATCCTTACTGAGCTGAAACAGTCGCGGGGTGTCCAATATGATACAGAATTGACTGCGGACGATCTCAAGGAACTGATCGGTCGTTACAAGGCAATTTATAAGGAAAAGATGGGGGCGGAATTCCCACAGGATCCGAAAGTACAATTGATGGAAGCCGTGAAGGCCGTATTCCGTTCGTGGGATAACCCGCGTGCCATCGTTTACCGCCGTATGAATGATATCCCTGGCGATTGGGGTACGGCAGTCAATGTGCAGTCCATGGTATTCGGCAATATGGGCAATACCTCGGGCACTGGTGTTGCATTCACCCGTAACCCGTCTACGGGTGAAAAGGGTATTTTTGGCGAGTATCTCATCAATGCGCAGGGTGAGGATGTTGTTGCAGGTATCCGCACGCCACAGCCGATCACCCGTCTTGCGGAGGACCTGCCGGAGTGTTATGCACAGTTTATGGATATTGCCAATCGTTTGGAAGACCATTACCGCGACATGCAGGACATGGAATTCACAATTCAGGAAGGCAATCTGTTCTTCCTCCAGACCAGAAACGGCAAGCGCACGGCTGCCGCTGCGATGAAGATTGCATGTGATCTCGTTGACGAGGGACGTATTACACCGGAAGAAGCCGTTCTGCGCATTGAAGCGAAATCGCTTGATCAATTGCTGCATCCGACTTTTGACACCGACAGCTTGAAAAACGGTGAAGAAATCGGTCAGGCACTGCCGGCATCTCCTGGTGCAGCGGCGGGCAAAATTTACTTTACAGCTGAAGAAGCAAAGATGGCACATGAAGAACGTGGTGAAAAAGTTGTTCTTGTGCGTCTGGAGACTTCACCGGAAGATATTGAGGGCATGCATGCTGCGGAAGGAATCCTGACCGTACGCGGTGGTATGACGTCACATGCGGCGGTTGTTGCGCGCGGCATGGGTACGTGTTGCGTTTCCGGCTGTGGTGACATCCAAATTGATGAAGAAGCAAAGGTGTTTACATTGGGCGGCTATACGTTCCATGAGGGCGATGAAATTTCACTGGATGGCACAACCGGTAAGATTTATAAAGGCATGATCCCGACAGTTGACGCATCGGTCGGCGGTAATTTCGGTCGTATCATGGCATGGGCGGACGGCTTCCGTGAGCTGAACGTGCGCACCAATGCAGACACACCGGCAGATACCAAAAATGCTGTCCGCCTTGGTGCGGAAGGCATCGGTCTGTGCCGTACCGAGCATATGTTCTTCCAGCCGGAGCGTATCCCGAAGATCCGCAAGATGATCCTGTCCGACACCGCAGAGCAGCGCGAAGCGGCACTGGCCGAGCTGTTGCCGTTCCAGAAGAGCGACTTCAAGGCGATGTATGAAGCGTTAGAAGGTCGTCCGATGACGGTGCGTTATCTGGATCCTCCGCTGCATGAGTTTGTTCCAACAGATCCGGCAGATATTGAAGCGCTCGCAGCCGATATGGGCATGACGCCGGAGGAAGTTCAGCAGAAGTGCGACGAGCTGCACGAGTTCAACCCGATGATGGGTCATCGCGGTTGCCGTCTGGCTGTCACATATCCGGAAATCGCCAAAATGCAGACACGTGCGGTTATGGAAGCTGCCATTGAAGTCAAGGCAGAAAAGGGTTATGATATCGTTCCGGAAATCATGATTCCGCTGGTTGGCGACCGCAAGGAGTTGAAATATGTCAAGGATATCGTTGTGGAGGTCGCGGAACAGATCAAAGCGGAAAGAGGTTCTGACATTCAGTATCATATCGGCACAATGATCGAGATTCCACGTGCCGCACTGATGGCAGGCGAGATCGCGGAAGAGGCGGAATTCTTCTCCTTTGGCACAAATGACTTGACACAGATGACATTTGGCTTCTCACGCGACGATGCAGGTAAATTCCTCACGTCGTACTACGGTGCCAAGATTTATGAATCCGATCCGTTTGCACGTCTTGATCAGAGTGGCGTGGGTCAGCTCATTGAACTGGCGGCAACAAAGGGTCGTGCGACGCGTCCGGATATCAAGATGGGCATCTGTGGCGAGCATGGCGGTGACCCGTCTTCCGTCGAGTTCTGCCATAAGATTGGTTTGAACTATGTTTCCTGTTCTCCGTTCCGCGTGCCGATCGCACGCCTTGCGGCAGCGCAGGCTGCACTCAACAATCCTCGCAAGTAAAAACCGCTGTCATTTACCATAGGATCTGATATATCAATATATCAAAGCCAAAATCCCCGCACCAATGTCAAATTTGGGCAGTGTGCGGGGATTTTTTGCACTTGCCATTTCTTTTGATGTATGGTATATTAGTAATTGCTTAAATATTTAATTACTTAATTATGAAAAGGAGGAGTTGCTTATGGCATCGAAGAACCGTGCTCATGTCGGACAATACTGTGTAGCTTGTGGCTGCTGTGTCAAAGTATGTCCCATAGGAGCGATTTCTGTTTGGAAAGGTGTGAAAGCAGTGGTCGATACTTTGCGCTGTGTCGGCTGTGGTCGCTGTGCAAACGAGTGTCCGGCAGGCACAATCGAAATGATTCCAAGGGAGGTCGTACAATGAAACAACAGCAGCTGCATTGGTATGACCGCCTCTGGATTGTTACCCCGATCTATTTAGGTCTTGGTTGTTTCAATATTCTTTTCGCATGGGTGGGTATGATATTCTTTTGTCTTCCGCTGTTGATTGCTATTTTCGGCGGAGGTAAGTTATACTGTAATCGTTATTGTGATCGAGGACAGTTTTTCTCTTTGCTGGGCGGACGGTTGAAACTGTCCAGAAATTATCCCACACCTCGATGGATGCGTTCAAATGTTTTTCGGTATGGGTTTCTTATTTTCTTTTTCATTATGTTTTTCCAAATGCTTTTTGTGACGGTTCTGGTTGGCAGCGGCGCAAGAGATCTATCTCAATTTGTTACGTTATTATGGACATTTCGTGTGCCCTGGCATTGGGCGTATCATGGCACATTGTTTGCGCCTTGGGTTGCACAGTTTGCGTTTGGTTTTTACAGTATTATGCTTACCTCTACGGTTATCGGTCTGATTGTGATGGTTTTGTTCAAACCTCGATCCTGGTGTGTTTTTTGCCCTATGGGAACCATGACTCAACTTATCAGTCGTTTGAGAGCGGGAAAATCTGAACCCTGTACAGGGAATTGTGTTTGTTGTAACGAGGGCGATCATCATGCGGGATGATGCGCGGCGGATGGCTGAATTGTTGCGCTTGATTGCGAATGAAAACCGGTTGCTCATTCTCTGTGCCCTGCTGGAACGCCCGATGACTGTTGGAGAATTGGCGGAACAGTTGGGCTGTATCACGCTTCCGGCCTTGTCGCAACATTTACAGCGGCTGCGGCAGGGACAATTGGTACAAGCGCAGAAACACGGACAATATGTGATATATACCCTGCAAGACCAGCGGATGGAAAAGCTCATTGCACTTTTGAAACAGGAATACTGTTCCTGATCGCGCTTTCCCTGTCTTTATGATAGAAATCTTCAAATTGTTCTTGCTACGATCTTATATTTTGTGTTATTTTATGTATATGTATGATGTAAAGGATGGAGCAAAATGGCAGAATGGGATCGAGAGATATGGAGAAAAAACAGCATACAGGCGCTCAAAATTGCGTTTGGTAGCTGCATGGCGATCTTTATTGCGGAACTGATGCAGTTGGATTATGCCATTTCAGCAGGTACCATTGCGTTGCTCTCCATCGTCACAACCAAATGGGCAACTGTACGGCTGGCGTTGGCGCGTTTGCTGTCATTTGGCTTTGCAGTGCTGGTTGCTCGCACCACAGTATATTATATTGAAAGTACCTGGGTGGCGTTTGGTGTGTTTGTATTTGTGGTTGTTATCATCAGCTACATGCTCAAATGGAATCAGTCTATTTCAGTCAACGTCGTGGCAGGTGCACATCTGGTGATGGCGGATGAATTTACTGGGGCGGCTGTATTAAACGAATTTCAGTTGGTATGTATCGGCATCTGTATTGCGATTGTACTCAATCTGTTGTTTCCGGACCAGAAGAAAACCATTATACGCAGCATGCGCGAAACCGAGCGGATGTTACAGGAGATTATGCAGGGGATGGCGGATTATCTGCATGGCTGCGAAATGGATCGCAGTGTATGGGAGGAGATTGCAACACTGGAGGATAAACTGGAGCGTGCAGTTGCACGCGCATATGAATATCAGGACAATACGTGGGCATCCCATCCGGCATATTATATCCGATATTTTGAAATGCGCGCACGGCAGTGCAGCTTATTGCACAATCTGCATGAAGAGATGCGCAGGATACGCGATATGCCGAGACAGGCGGAGATTATATCCGGCTATCTTTTGTATTTGAGGCAATATGTTGTAGAAATCAATACACCGGATGAGCAGTTGGAACAATTGACGCAGATTTTCCAGCAGATGAAACATCAACCGTTGCCCAAAGATCGGCAGGAATTTGAAAACCGTGCTATTTTGTATCATATTCTCATGGATATAGAGGAATTTTTGATGTTAAAGAAACGGTTTGTCGAAACATTGGACGAAAAACAGAAACGCATTTACTGGAAAAAGTCAGAGTGAAAAAACGAAGAAAGTAAAATCCGGAACGAAGAAACAGCGTATGCGGGCATAGGATGACCTGGCAACGCTGTTTTTTATTTGCTATGTGGAGTAAAGTAAAAGGAGATATTTTGAAATTGCACGGCAGGGATATGCTGGGAAGCGGAACGGAAAAAAGAGGAATAACGGGGGAGACAAAGTTATGTTACGTGCACGAGCACGCAAAAGGGGATAGTTATCCAGATTCGTTAAAAAAAAGGCGAAATGCACGCAATGTGCACGCGCACGCGAGGGATGTGCATCTATCGAAAAAAATCTAATTATCGAAGAAAAAGAAAGAGAAAATATGAAGAAAACAGCAATTAAGTGATAATATTTGCGAGAAAAAGAGAGAAAAAACATGGACAAAAAGGAAATAGATGACAGATTGCACAAATAAAGAATGATCGAAAATCAAAAAAAATCACAACGGAGCGCAATATTTGTATAGAATATTAGGAGGGAATGGCGGAAAATAGGAAAAAATGTCCCATAATTCACAGACAATTGGAGAAAAGAAAAAATGTAATTGAACGTGAGCAAAAAAGTGAATGTTTAAAATAGACAAAAACAGGGCTTCATTCTTGGAAAAGTTGCATGAAATATCACGAGTTGACCAAAACAATTCTTGAAACTCTTGCAATTGTAACATTTGAGTGATATCCTGAATACATCCAAAAAGTCGTGCGTGAATCCCAAGCATGTACGGCAGATGAAAGAAGAGGAGAGAAACTATGAAACTGAAGAAAATCATGGCAATGCTTCTTGTTGGCGCCACTTGTGTCGGCATGATGACAGGTTGCGGAGGCTCTTCTGACAACGGATCGGCAGCAACGACTGGTTCGGGTGAGAATGGCAGCATCACGCTCATTATGGCGCAGCGCGATGAGTTCCTGTCTACGCTTGAAGCGGCAGCTACCAAGGCAGCTCAGGAACAGGGCTACAAACTGACCGCACAGGACGCGCAGTCCGACGCGCAGAAGCAAATTCAGTTCGTTGAAACCGCGAAAAATGGCGGCGAAGACGCAGTCATTGTCAATCCGGTTGACTCCGATGCAGCACAGTCTGTTGTCGATGCAGCCGCTGGCATGCCGCTCGTATTCGTCAACCGTCCGCCTACGGATCTGCATGTACTCGATGCCGAAAACGTAGCGTTTGTTGGTTCCGATGAGGACACCTCTGGTTACTTCCAGGGCGAGTATCTGGCTGAGTATTTCCAGGAGCAGGGCAAGACCGAGATCAAGTATATCCTTCTCCAGGGCATTCTTGGTCAGGTTTCCCAGATCAAGCGTTGTGCGGGCGTCCTGCAAGCTCTTGAGGACAACGGCATCACCGCTACCCCGGTTGTTGAACTGGCAGCAGAGTATGACCGTGCAAAGGCTATCGATAAGATCAGCCCGGTTCTGACCTCTGGTCAGGAGTTTGACTGCATCATCTCCAACAACGACGCAATGGCTTGCGGCGCAATCGAGGCGTGTGAGAGCGCAGGCATCACCATCGATTTCCCGATCGTTGGTATTGACTGCACCAAGGACGGCGCAGCAGCTGTTCAGGCTGGTAAGTTGGCTATGACTGTATTCCAGGATCCGGAAGGTCAGGGCGTCGGCGCTGTTATGGCATGCGCAAACCTGATTGACGGCAAGGCAATCAATGAAGGTACTGAGTATGAGCTGGATTCCTCCGGCGAGTCCTACAGCGATTCCATTATCTGGGTTCCGTTTGAGCCGGTAACCGCGGACAACGTAGCTGATTATATCTAACATGTTGTGCATTTGGCAGCATCAACGGAAAATGAGTTGAGACGTTGGGGGCGTCGGACGATGTCTGGCGTCCCCAATTATCAAGTAGGAAAGGCAGGGTGAACAAAACGTGAGTGAAGAGTATATCCTCGAAATGCAAGACATTGTCAAGGAGTTTCCGGGCGTCCGGGCACTGAAAGGCGTTCAGCTGAAGGTTCGCCCCGGCACCGTCCACACCTTGATGGGTGAGAACGGTGCAGGTAAATCGACACTGATGAAGTGTCTGATTGGCATTCAGCCGCCGACCTCTGGCAAGATCATCTTCGATGGAAAGGAAGTAGAGTTTAAAAACCCGCTGCAAGCAATGAATTGTGGTATTACCATGATTCATCAGGAGCTTTCACCGGTTCCGGAACGTACCGTTTGTGAAAACCTGTGGCTCGGTCGCTTCCCGATGAAAAACCCTCTGATCTGCGATCATAAACGGGCACGTCAGGAAGCGCTTGACCTGTTCCAGAAGTGGAAGCTCGATCTGAATCCCGACGATATGATGAAGGATTTGACAGTCGCAAAGCAGCAGATGGTGGAAATTGCAAAGGCAGTTTCTTATGATACAAAGGTCGTTATCATGGACGAACCGACTTCTGCTCTGACAGAGACAGAAGTTGAACATCTGTTCAGCATTATCGCTGATCTGAAGTCGAAAAATGTTGCGATTATCTACATCTCTCATAAGATGGATGAGATTTTCCGCATTAGTGATGATATTACTGTATTCCGTGACGGCGAGTATGTCGGTACAGACCGCGCGGCAAATCTGGACGTTGACAAGCTCGTTACAATGATGGTAGGTCGTCAGGTCGGCAACATGTTCCCCAAGGTGGATTGCCCAATCGGAGACGTCATTCTTGAGGTCAAGGATCTGGCATCCGGCAGAGCGTTTGAACATGTCAGCTTCGATCTCCATCGTGGTGAGATCCTTGGCTTTGCAGGACTGGTCGGCGCAGGTCGTACCGAAGTCGTAGAGACGATCTTTGGCATTCGTCAAAAAACCGCTGGTCAGATTTTTATCAATGGCAAGGAAGTACATATCAAGAGCCCCGAAGATGCAATCAAAAATAAGATCGGTCTTCTCACCGAGGACCGCCGAGGAAATGGTATCTTTGGATTGCTTGATATCACCGAAAACACTGTCATGGCAAACCTGAAAAACTATGGTTTCCCCCAGAATCATAAAAAAATGAAGGAAGATGCCATCAAGTGGAATAAGGCAATGCGTACCAAGACGCCTTCTATGGAGCAGAAGATTATGAACCTCTCCGGCGGTAACCAGCAGAAGGTTCTCGTAGCGCGTTGGCTGCTGCTTGATCCCGATATCCTGATTGTCGATGAACCGACCCGTGGTATCGATGTCGGTGCAAAGGCGGAAATCCATTCGATCATTACCAAGCTCGCTGGTGAAGGTAAAGCGATTATTATGATTTCCTCTGAGCTTCCGGAAGTATCCGGTATGGCTGACCGCATGATCGTTATGTATGAAGGTCATATGATGGGTATTCTGGATCGCAATCGCGAAGGCGATACACCATTTGATTCTGACGAAGTTATGAAATATGCGCACGGCGAAAAGAATGATTTCGCCACTGCGAAGTAAAGGAAGGGGAGACTGAAACATGGAAGCAACAAAAAAGGGCTTTGATTTCAAAAAATTCATGTCTGACAACGCAATGTGGTTTGTCCTCATTATTTTGGCAGTTGCGTTGACGATTGTGCGTCCAGCATTCCTGTCGATTGCGAACTTGACGACTCTGTTTACATCTGAATCCATCAAGGGCATCATCACCTGCGGCGTTTGTTGGACCATCCTTTCCAAGGGCATTGACCTTGGTCCTGGTTCTGTAGCAGCGTTGTCTGCTGTTATTTCAGCATCTTTCGTACAGTCTGATGATGCGCTGAGCAGACTGCACAGCATCCATCTGCCGGCAATCGTTGCCATTGTGCTTGCAATGCTGATCGGCGCCGTAGTCGGTATCATCATTGGCTGGCTGGTAGCATATACTCATATTCATCCGTTTATTGCAACCCTCGGCTCTCAGTTGATCTGCCGTGCCCTTGCGAAGATGTATTCTTCCGCGCCGGTATCCAACCTGGATGAAGGCTTCCGCAACTTTGCTATCTACAAGGTTGCAGGTATCCCGATGGTTGTATTTATCTTCCTCCTGATTTTCATCATTTCCTGGTTTATGATGACGCAATGCCGCTTCGGTAAGAATATCTTTGCAATCGGCGGCAACGATCAGGCAGCTCGCGTAGCTGGTATCAACGTAGAGAAGAACCTCGTTCTGACTTACATGTGGTCTGGTATCTGTGCAGGTCTTGCAGGCGCACTGCTGGCAGCACGTACCGATTCTGCTGACCCGTCCACCAACGGTCTCCAGTACGAGTTCGATGCAATCGCAGCAGCTACCGTAGGCGGCACCTCCCAGACCGGTGGTGTTTGTAGAATGTCCGGTGTTATGTCCGGTATTCTCGTCCTTGGCGTTATCAACAACGGTCTGGTTCTGTTGGGTGCAAACGATAACCTGACTCAGATCATCAAGGGTCTCATCATCGTAGGCGCCGTCGTTGTTGATATGAGAAAGAATGCCAAGAAGCCGTAAAAATTTCTCTCTTTTTTAGACAAAAGATAGTGGGCTGTGGATGATTCCGCAGCTCACTTTTTGTGTTTTGATGAAAAAGACGCCGGTATTGCATACCAGCGTCTTGGAACAATTGGGGGATTTTTACTTACAAGGCGGAAACAGCCGCTTTCAGCGCATCCGTGCGGTCTGTCTTTTCCCATGTCACGTCGAGGTCAGTGCGACCCATATGACCATAGGATGCGAGCTTCTGATACATCGGGCGGCGCAGGTCGAGGTCACGGATGATGGCGCTTGGGCGCAGATCAAAGACGTTTTCTACAGCCTTTTCCAGGAGTTCGTCATCGACTACACCAGTGCCAAAGGTATCCACTAAGATAGAAACGGGCTGTGCAACGCCTATGGCATAGGCAAGCTGGATCTGGCATTTGTCTGCAAGACCGGCAGCAACGATATTTTTGGCGACATATCGCGCGGCATAAGCAGCGGAACGATCCACCTTTGTTGGATCCTTGCCGGAGAAAGCACCACCACCGTGCGGAGCAGAGCCTCCATAAGTATCGACGATGATTTTTCTGCCGGTTAGACCTGAATCTCCCTGAGGACCGCCAATGACAAACCGTCCGGTCGGATTGACAAAAATACGGGTGTTTTCATCGAACAGATCAGAGGGAAGCGTGGGCTTGATGACATGTTCGATCATATCTCTGCGAATCTGCTCCAGAGAGACATCCGGGCTGTGCTGGGTGGACAGAACAACGGTATCGATGTGAACCGGCTGATGGTTGTCCCTGTCATACTCCACGGTGACTTGTGTCTTACCATCGGGACGGAGATAGTCAACAACACCAGCTTTACGTACAGCAGAGAGCTTCTTTGCCATCTTGTGCGCCAGGGAGATCGGCAGCGGCATCAGTTCAGGCGTTTCATTGCAGGCGTAGCCAAACATCATGCCCTGATCGCCTGCGCCGCCGGTGAGGTCAGAAGTTTCATCTGTTTTGCTTTCCAATGCCTTGTCAACACCCATGGCGATATCAGAGGACTGCTCGTCCAATGTCGTGATGACAGCACAGGTTTCACAGTCAAAGCCATATTTTGCCCGTTCATAACCGATTTCGCGCACAACGCTGCGCGCGATATTGGGGATATCTACATAGCAGGTAGTGGAGATTTCACCCATAATTGAAATCAGACCGGTGGTAACTGTCGTTTCGCAGGCAACACGTGCCTGAGGATCCTTTTCCAAGATGGCATCGAGTACAGCATCGGAAATTTGATCGCAGATTTTATCCGGATGTCCTTCGGTTACGGATTCAGATGTGAATAAATATTTGCTCATAGTTGTAAATCCTCTCTTTCATTGGGATGGTTTGATAACAAAAAATAAAAAAACGCACTGCGTAAGCAGAGCGTTGAAGAACTACCTCATCTCTCGATCTGATACGCCGTCGGATTTGGCACCTTGCATGGACGCAGGTTGCCGGGCTTCATAGGGCCGATCCCTCCACCTCTCTTGATAAGGATATTGGTTTGTTGGTAATATCCTAATTCATTTCATGGCAACTGTCAAGAGTAAATTCTAATTTCTTTCAAAAACAGTTGGAAAATCGCAAAATTTGGTTGAAACAAAGCGGTTCACATGGTATATTTTTATGTGTAACCGATTGGAACTTTTGGATAATGGGGCATACTCCCTATAAATTTATCATAAGACAGGAGAGAATGTGCAATGAATATTTCGTCGATTTTTTCCCATCCGGAGGACGCAGTTGCGTGCATATCGTCCGCAGGTTCGACTACATATGGCGATCTGTATCGCAGAAGTGAAAACCTTGCAAAGCATATTGTTGCATGCGGTGCATCACGTGTCATTGTCTATGGACATAAAGAATACAGTATGATCATCGCGTATGTTGCCTGCCTGCGCGCAGGTGCAGCATATATTCCGGTCAGCACGGCACAGCCGGTATCCCGTCGTAAGGCGATTGCGTCACAGGCGGAAGCAGGGTTGGTCTTGTGCGCTGTCGGGCGTGGTTTCGCGGGCGCAGGTGAAATCCGCACAGAAAATATTATTGCGCTGTCGGAAAATCCACCGGAAGAAGCTGTCACATTGCCGGAAACGATTGATGAGGATATGTTGGCATATATCATCTATACTTCCGGCAGTACGGGAGAGCCGAAGGGCGTAAAGGCAACCCGTCGAAATTTGAATAACTTTATTGGTTGGATTGACCGGACCATTCCCCTGACCAGTGAAATGGAAGGCACTGTACTCAACATGGCAATGTTTTCCATAGACCTGTCCATGGTCGATATCTATTATGCCTTGACGCATGGTCGCACATTGGTAACGACTACATCGGAACAGCAGCAACATCTTTCCGACTTGTATCCGCATATTATGGAGAGTGACGCTGCATTGATGGTTATTACGCCCACCATGGCGGAATTCCTCATGCGCAGCGGCAGATTTAAGCGCGAAATGATGCCAAAATTGCGTGTCATTTACATGTCGGGTGAATCGCTGCATCCGGGCACGGTGCGCCGTTTGTTGCAACGCTTTGACGAGGAGCTGATGGTATTCAACGCATATGGTCCGACAGAAGCCACCTGTAACGTATGTGCCGCACAAATTACCGATGATATGTGCGATGACCGTTTGCCTGTCGGCATTGTGTCAGATGCTGCCACAGAGATCTGCATCATGAAGGAGGATGCTGTTCTGACGCCAAAGGAAGAAGGGGAAATCGTCCTGATTGGTGACAGTGTCACAGCTGGCTATGGTCGCGGAGAGAGCGGTGGATATTGCACGATTGACGGCAAGCCGGCGCTGCGCACGGGCGACATTGGTTTTATTACCGAAGATGGACGATTGTTCTGGAGTTTTAGAAAGAACAGTTTGATTAAAGTCAATGGATATCGCATTGAGCCGGGCGACGTCGAAAACCACATGTGCCGCATTCAGGGAGTTACAGGCTGCGGCGTCGTGGAGAGATATGGTCATCTGGTTGCATATGTCACGTTGAACCGTGAGATGACACCGGGGCAGGTTCGCGCTGCTGCGCGTCCTCACCTGCCGAGCCATATGATTCCAGGCATTGTCCGTATTGTGCATGCATTGCCGATGACGGAGAATGGCAAGCTGGATCGTGATCGCCTCGAGTAAGCAGACAAGAAAACAAAGAAATCGTTTCGTGACCGGTGGTATGATCCACCGGTCACTTTTTTGTGCAGTGCGAATATCATGGAAAGTTTACTTGACATTTTTGCCGGGTGTGATATAATACAAATATGGAAAGTAAACTTTCCGTCAAAGGAAGGGAAGATATGAAAAATCGACTGGAAGAATTGCGTAAGCAACGGGGCATCAAGCAAGAAGAGTTGGCCAATGCATTGGAGGTGTCACGACAGACCATCGGTTCTTTGGAAAATGGGCGATACAATCCATCCATTTTGTTGGCATTTAAAATTGCAAGATATTTCGATATGAGCATTGAAGACATTTTTATTTATGAGGAGGAAGAACGATGAGATCTATCATAACAAAGTACACAACGATCATGTTGGGTTTGCTTCTGTTGGTCACAGGCGTATACCTGGTAAAAACAAACGGTGACCCGCAAGGGATTATGCGGGCGTTGCCGTATGTTTGTATCGGCGTTGGTTGTGGATTGTTCGGGCATGGTATGGGTGATGTGATTTCCGAACGGGCAATCCGCAACGCCCCTGACCTGAAGAAAAAACTGGATATTGAAAAACATGATGAGCGCAACATCGCAATTGCAAATAAAGCCAAGGGGAAAGCGTTTGATATGATGACTTTTGTTTTTGGTGCTTTAATGGTATCGTTTGCTCTCATGGGCGTTGACATGATTGCTGTAATCCTGCTTGTTTTTTCTTATCTGCTTGTTCATGGTTTTGCCCTTTATTATCGTTTCAAGTTTGACAACGAAATGTGAAGAGCGCATGGAGGGTTGATTATGAAAAAAAGATTATTGATTTT
>CALWUF010000040.1 GCA_944384655.1 uncultured Butyricicoccus sp.
AAAGTGCGTGCTCAAATATGCAGAACAGTGGGATCTGGAACCGGCATTTGTGGACTGGATTCAGCGCGAGAATATCTTCTGTTCGACGCTGGTTGACCGCATTGTCACCGGTTATCCTCGCGCCGAAGCGGACAAGCTGAACGAAGAAAATGGCTACATCGACCAGACACTGGACACCGGTGAAGTCTTCGGATTCTGGGTTATCGAAGGTCCGCAGAAGCTCAAGGATGAGTTGCCGTTTGCCGAAGCTGGTCTGCCGGTTCTGATTACCGATGACCATAAGCCGTACAAACAGCGTAAGGTTCGCATCCTGAACGGCGCACACACCTCTATGGTTCTGGGCGCTTATCTGGCAGGACAGGACATTGTACGCAACTGTATGGATGACGAAGTCATTTGCGGCTTCATGAACAAAACGATCTATGATGAAATCATCCCGACACTCACCCTGCCCAAAGATGAGCTGACTGATTTCGCACATTCGGTCACAGAACGCTTTAAAAACCCGTTTATTGACCACGCCCTGCTCTCCATTTCACTGAACTCCACCTCCAAGTGGAAGGCACGTGTCATGCCATCCTTCCTCGGCTATGTGGAAAAAAATAAGGCGCTTCCGGCATGCCTGACGGCATCCTTTGCCTTCTACATCGCATTCTATCACGGTACCCGCCTGGAGGATGAAGGGCTGATTGGTCAGCGCGACGGCAATGAATATACCATCAAGGACGATCGAAACATCCTTGAATTCTACTACGACCGCAAGGATGCCTCCAACGCAGAATTGGCGCACGATGTGCTGAGCAACACCGATTTCTGGGGTCAGGATCTCACCGAAGTTCCGGGCTTTGAAGAAGCTGTTGTGAAGTATCTCGACGACATCGATGCAAACGGCACCTATGAGGTCATGAAAAAACTTCTTTGATTGTCATACTGAAGTGTCTGTAGCGGCGCAATATCGCAGTATACCGCAGATTTCCGCTGTTGCTGAGTGGGCGCAATGAGGATATCCGCACATGCTCTCCCGCTGCAAACACACAGTTGATAAAGTATTTCCCTTTTTTATTTCACGTGCCGTGTCAGAATGCGTACCGTTCCTCCCTTTGCCGTTATTTTTTATTCTCATAAAGCAGTCACTTCTCTTATACGGGAGGAGCGCTGCGCACTGGCTCGGCAAAAACAACAATCCATTTTTCACAAATAAACTCTCATTCTAAACCTAACCTATTTCCCTGCAAAAAGGCAGATCGGAGAAAACTTCCGATCTGCCTTTTTCGTGTCTTTCCCCCGATACTGCCCTTTTGCAATACGCTGGATTTTTGTCGATTCATGACCTATATCACGACGCTTTGAAAGTACATGGCCATAGAATCATATTCTTCTGGCTGGATTTCCGCCGGACCGGGATCGGGGACACTGCCCCATTCGTCCTCACGCAGTTCTTTTTCCGGCACAATCCCTGTGATCTTACCTTGTTCAACACAGACGTCCGCTGAAATGGTATAGCCTTCGGTATTGAACGAAACGGTATACATAAACGCCTTTCCGAACTTTCCCATCATTGTGAAATAATAATTCAATCTGTCCTCATCAACCTGCCTGTTGATAAACTTCTGTTCCAGTTGTTCAAATGTCATTGCCATTCTCCTTTCCTTCGATCGCGGTGCGTCCAAATGATTGTTGTTAGCATAGCACACGTATGAACACCTGACAAGAGGAGTCCGTCATTCCTCTGGGATATTCCGCCATACCCACAGGCGTATTCCCACAAAAAACTTCTGCATTTTCCCGTATATTTGGTGCATTTCTCACGAAAGTGTGGTATGATAAGGAAAACCAAACGCAAAAGGAGCGTTTTATATGGAAAATAATCTTTTTACAAATGCCCATATTCTGGCATGGCTTCAGTATTTTACCGATAACGCTGATCTCGACCTGGAACGAGTCAAGATTCTGGATATCACCCGGAAAAATAAAAACCTCATTCCAACCGTTGAATCCCATCGCTCTGTGCTGGTATTTACCGAGGCCGGTCATCCCGATATTTTTTATCGCATGTACAACGCCGGTCTGGGTGAATGTACGGTCATTTACAACGAAGGCAGTGAACCGAGCGGTCCCATCAAACAAAACAAAGTCTATGACATGATGGATCGCGGCATCAATGCGTCTGCCGGTATGCTGATCCTCAATCCCAAAGCACGCAGCACATTGAAATTCGGCATGAGCAACCATTCGTTTGCGTTCGGTTCTGTCCGGTATGTCGGCTCGGAAATCCGCGCCGTCATCCTGAGCAAAATGCAAATCGACCCGCAGAAAAATCTATGCGTCATCTCAGGTGAATCCATCGCCGTAGAAGCTGCCATCCTCGGCGGCGAAGGTACAGTGATTGCCGTGGAATACAACTCCCGCGACCGCAAGACGTTGGAGGACAACATCAATCAATTTGGTCTGAACAACGTCACGATCATCGACCATGTCGATGATCAAACAATGACCGGACTGCCTGTGCCGGATGTCACCATGCTCGTTGCATCCGCCAGCATGGAACAGGAAATGAAATGTCTGCTCAGACTGAATCCCAACATGGAGTTTGTCATCTATACACTGGATTTCAAAGTTGCTGCGGATATGCCCGCACTGTGCAAGAGCCTCGGCATCAGCGAACCGGATATCATCCAGATTTCGGTTTCCAGGCTGAATAACAAAAATACCTTTGATGTCCAGCCTGCACCGTGGATTATCACCGGTAAAGCAGGAGAATGAGTATACATATCAGGAAAACGTGAACAGCCGGAAGCTGCATGTTGCAGCTTCCGGCTGTTTCTGTGCACAATACCGCACAAATTGATTTATTCATCATCCAATGCAGCAGTTCCCTGATCCTGTGTGGAAGCCGCACGATATGCCTCCTCATAGAACAGCTCCTGAGAATTGAGCTTTGGTTCATGAAGGTTGCGGTCAACATATTCGCGGTCGCAAGTCTGTTGCTTGCCCTTCTCGTCATCCGCCATCACCGTATCAAAAATATGGCGCAAGCGGTCACGAATGGCTTCATCATAGATCGGTGCGGCGACCTCGACACGCTTGATGGTATTGCGCGTCATGAAGTCCGCAGAAGCAATATAAATCTTCTCATCCTTTCCCACACCAAAACGATAGATGCGCGAATGCTCCAAAAAACGTCCGACAACGCTGACAACCGTGATATTCTCTGTCTGCCCGGGAATTCCCGGAACAAGGCAGCAGATACCGCGGACAATCAGCTCAATTTTGACGCCTGCCTTGGACGCCTCGATCATCTTTTCAATAATATCCTTATCTGTGAGTGAATTGATTTTTATACCGATGTAAGCGGGTTCGCCGCGCAGCGCCTTCTGCTCTTCCATGTCAATCATTTCAATGACCTTATTTTGCAGGCATTTCGGCGCAACCAGCAAGTGCTCTGTCTGTTCCACAGTCTCACCCAGCATCAGCGATTTGAAGACACGCGCCGCCTCTGCGCCAATCTGTTGATTTCCCGTGAGCAATGACAGGTCGGTATACAAACGCGAAGTCTTCTCGTTGTAGTTACCTGTGCCGATCTGCGTAATATAAGAAAGTCCCTGTTCCGTATGCCGCGTAATCAAACACAGTTTGGAATGTACCTTGTACATGCCGAGACCATAAATAATATGGCATCCAGCGTCCTCAAGACGCTTGGACATCTCAATGTTGTTCGCCTCATCAAACCGTGCGCGCAGCTCGACCAGTACCACAACTTCTTTTCCATTTTCTGCGGCTTCAATCAGTGCGTCGATGACTTTACTGCGCTCTGCCACACGGTACAATGTCATTTTGATGGATACAACACTGTCATCTTCCGCGGCCTCATGCAGCATGCGCAGGAACGGTTTCATGCTCTCGAACGGATACGAAAGCAAGACATCCTTCTTTGAAACCTGATCCAGAATACTGTCCTTGAGATTGAGCGCCGGCGTCATCTGCGGATTTCTGCGTTCATAAAACAGGTTGGTCTTTTCACGCAGATAACCCTGCAACTGAAATACAAACGACAGGTCGAGCGGCGTATCCACTTTGATGATGTGCCGCTTATGTACGCCAAGGAATTTGGCCAGTTCCTTCTTTGTTTTATCATTGATCTGACGGCTCAGTTCGAGACGCACCGGACTCAAGCGCGTGCGCTGTTTAATCAGATGCTCCATAACGTCCCGATAATCCAGATCTTCATCCAACACATCCGTCGCATCGATGTCTGCATTGCGGGTCACACGCATTATGGATTTTTCCTTCACACTATACTTCGGATACAGCTTGGAAACAAAGTGCAGAATCAATTCCTCGCACAGCATGAATGTGCCCGGACGGGAAGGAATTTCAATCAAACGCTTGAATACGCTGTTTGTACACGGTACAATTCCCATCTTGCCCTTGCCGCCTTTTGTTGACAGCAAAACCAACGCATACAGACGCTTGTTATTGAGGAACGGGAACGGCTGCTGCTTACCGATAATCATGGGGGACAGGAATGGCGCTATGTTCTGGTCAAAATAGGTTTCCAGCAGTGCGCCTTCTTCATTCGACAGCTTATTAAAATTGATGATACGAATGCCCTTTGGTTCCAGTTCACCCATCAATTGCTCATAGATTTTAGCCTTCTTTTGCTCCAGCTCGGAGACACGTGTGAGAATGGCTTTTACCTGCTCCTCACTGGTCATATTCGTCTTATTTTCTCGAATTTTCTCGTCAGAATGCATCTGAACCATCAGTGTGCCTACACGGACCATAAAGAATTCATCCAGATTGGATTGATAAATGGATGCAAAGCTCAAACGCTCTGCCAGCGGAACCCTTGCGTTTCCCGCTTCATTCAACACCCGTTCATTAAACTGTAGCCAGGATAATTCTCTATTTGTATAGCATGTAGTATCCATCAATATCCTCCCTTTTGCGCATAGATCGCTTTTATATTTATTAAACCAGTAATTTCAAATCGATTCCACCATTTTTCTGTAAAAAAATGTAATATTTTTGTAAAAACGACAAAATACCGGCTGAAAGTATGGTCATACGCGCCTCATTGCAACGATTATTTGCCTAAAATATGTCTTGCGACATAAATTCCGCTCGCGGACGCATGCGACAGCGAATGTGTGACGCCGCTGCCATCGCCAATGACATACAGTCCCTTGTGCCGGGTTTCCAGATTTTCATCCAGATCCACTTCCATATTGTAGAACTTGACTTCTACGCCGTATAACAGTGTATCATCATTCGCGGTTCCCGGCGCAATTTTATCCAGCGCATAAATCATCTCAACGATGCCATCCAGAATGCGTTTGGGCAGCACAAGACTGAGGTCACCTGGTGTCGCTGTGAGCGTGGGAATTACCATCCCCTCCTGCATACGTTTCTCTGTGCTCCGTCTGCCGCGGGTGAGATCGCCAAAGCGCTGTACAATCACACCGCCGCCGAGCATATTAGACAAACGAGCAATGCTCTCGCCATAGCCATTGCTATCCTTGAACGGTTCAGAAAAATGCTTCGATACAAGCAGTGCAAAATTGGTATTCTCTGTTTGCAGCTCTGGATTCCCATAGCTATGACCGTTGACGGTTACAATTCCATTTGTGTTTTCATTGACCACAATCCCATGTGGATTCATACAGAATGTCCGCACATTGTCTTCAAATTTCTCTGTCCGATAGACGATTTTACTTTCATACAGTTCATCTGTCAAATGCGAGAAAATAACGGCGGGAAGCTCCACGCGCACACCGATATCGACGCGATTGGATTTTGTGGGAATGTCAAAATCCTTGCAAATGCGTTCCATCCATTTACTGCCGCTCCGTCCAACCGAGACAATACATTGGGAACAGTCGGCAAAACCGCCTGCATACCGCACACGATATCCACCCTCTATACATTCCAGGTCTGTGATGGGTGTGCGGAAATAAAAGTCCACACACGGTTTCAGTTCATGATAGAGGTTTTCCAGCACGACATAATTGATGTCTGTCCCCAAATGGCGCACCGAGGCATCCAGCAACTTCAGTTTGTTCTGTATGCACAGTTTTTTGAATTTGGTGCCCGCAGTTGAATACATTTTTGTATGTTCCCCGCCATGTGAGACATTGATGCTGTCCACATATTTCATCAGAGAAATGGCAGTTTCCTTGCCGATATATTCATATAGCGTTCCGCCGAAATCGTTGGTGATATTATATTTTCCATCTGAAAAAGCACCTGCACCGCCAAACCCATTCATGATCGCACAGGTTTCACACTTGATACAGGATTTCACTTTACTGCGGTCAATCGGGCACCGCCGTTTTTCCAACGGATATCCCGCCTCGAACACAGCAATGCGCAAACCATCGCCCTTTTTACACAATTCATAGGCTGAAAAGATCCCGCCTGGACCTGCCCCGATAATAATTACGTCATAATTCATATATATGATTCTCCCGCATGATATACACTGGTTTTTGTACTGCATATCGTTTCTGATATACCGTTTTTATTGTAGCATTCTCCCGTATTTTTTTCAATTGATACGATCAGTATGTCTTTCAAATCGAGATGCTATTCTGCGGAGAAATCCCCTGTTTTTATGTTATATACATGCTGTATTCTTTTTTGTTTTACTTGATTTTTTTACTTTTGTATGATATAAAATGGCAAGAGAGAATGGAGCGTGAACACGTTATGAAAACGGATAGCCAGTCGCCTCAAATTATACATGATTTTTTGGCGT
This sequence comes from uncultured Butyricicoccus sp., assembly GCA_944384655.1. Classification (GTDB taxonomy): domain Bacteria; phylum Bacillota; class Clostridia; order Oscillospirales; family Butyricicoccaceae; genus Butyricicoccus_A. The sequence continues at coordinate 6,758 of CALWUF010000040.1, forward strand.
ATCTGTACACCGTAAAAGGTAAATCCCATGGAACCGCACACGAATACTATTTAGATCTGCGCATGTTTTTCCGATTTATCAAACAGCAGCGTGGTCTGGCCGATGACATCCCATTCGATGACATCCCGATCTCAGATGTTGATATCGAATTCATCCGTACCATTACCCTTTCAGATGCCTATGCATTTTTGATGTATACGGCGCAGGATCGGTTGAAACACAACAACTCTGACCACAGCGATATCGGTCTATTGTCTACATCCCGTGCGCGTAAAGTCTCTGCGCTGCGTTCTTTCTTCAAATACCTGACGGATAAAGCACATCTGTTATCGAACAATCCCCTTCAAAACCTCGAATATCCATCTGTACGGCGTGCACTGCCGAAATATTTGACAGTCGATGAAAGCATTGCTTTACTTGAATCAGTTGACGGTCCATACAAAGAACGTGATTATTGCATTCTCATGCTGTTTCTCAACTGTGGGCTGCGTGTATCTGAGTTGTGTGGGCTGAATGTGTCTGATATCAAGGAAAATCAAATGCGTGTGCTCGGCAAAGGCAATAAAGAACGTATGCTTTATCTCAACGAAGCGTGTGTGGACGCAATCAACGCCTATCTCCCTCATCGCATCAAACCCAACGAAAACTCTGATTCCGTAGGAGCATTGTTTGTCAGCCAGAAAAAAAACCGCATCCGCAAGACCACAGTGGAGCATTTGGTCAAAAAATATATCACACAGGCTGGATTGGATGCTTCCAAATTTTCCGCACATAAGCTGCGGCATACCGCTGCGACATTAATGTATAAAAATGGCGTGGATATCCGAACATTACAGGATGTTTTAGGTCATGAAAATGTAAATACGACCATGATATATACCCATATCAATGATGCAAATATGCAAGACGCTGCAAATAAAAATCCTCTTTCCAGTTACAAACAAACAGCCCGGTCCTCAGAAGAAGATCATTGATAAAGGAGTTTCCCTTTGATTTTTAAACAATTTACACCGGATATGCTTGAATTTCTCGCAGAAAACCATCTGCGCAACAGCAAAACCTGGTATGATGAACATAAACATATATATAAAAAGCTGGTCACAGAGCCGTATTATGCGTTGGTTGAAGAAATGCGCCCTCATATGTTAAAAATTGATCCGCAATTTGTAACCATCCCGTCAAAAGCGGTTTCCCGTGTTCGCCGTGATACGCGCTTTACCAAAAATAAGGATTTATACCGGGATCATATCTGGATCGTATTCCGCCGTCCCAAAATGCGTCTGGGCAGTTCTTTGTGCTATTATTTTGAAATTGAACAGGAAAGCTGGGGCTATGGTGTGGGATATTATGATATTCCTTCCGCTGTGCGTGAAGAATACCGTCAGATGATTTTACGTCACGATAAGAGCTATCTGGAAGCCAAATATGCACTGGAACAAACTCCAGATTTTTATCTGTATGGCGATTCCTACAAACGTCCTCCCTATCCCGACGCACCAGAAGAAGATCAAGATTGGCTCAATCGAAAAAACATCGGCGCCAGTTTTACCTGTGAAGACTATACTGCCTTGTTCGACGGCACATTCTATGATATAATGATAACAAATCTCAAGCGAATCGCACCATTTTACCAATTTCTTCGTATTGCAGAAGATCGCGTTCGCCATCAGTCATCGGAGGATCACTCGTGAAATTCACTGCAATCGATTTTGAAACAGCAAATGCATCTATGCTCAGTGCATGCTCCATTGGTATTGTAGAATTTGAGGACGGTATCCCGGTTCGTGAAACCTATACGCTCATCCGTCCACCGGAAGAATTTGGGAAATTTAACTGGTATAATGTACGCATCCACGGCATCAAAGCAAATATGGTAAAAGATGCACCAACCTTTGATGAGGTCTGGAAACAAATCCATGATAGCATTGATGGTCAATTGATTGTCTGTCACAATGCTGCTTTTGATACCGTTGTTTTGTGCCGCCTGCTGGAATATTACGGTATTGCAATGCCCACCTTTCAGTATATCTGCACAGTGAAGATCTCTCAACTCTTGTGGCCGGAAATGGAAAACCATAAGTTGGATACTGTATGCCATGATCTTCATATTGTTCTGAATCATCACGAAGCGCTGTCCGATGCGCGTGCCTGTGGTTTGATCTTTGCCGAAGCACTCAAAACCCGGCATTGTTTGCATACCTCTGATCTGATGGAGGCATTGAAAATGCGCGCCGGACAGGTCTCACCGCGAGGTCGTCAGTCCTGCTCTACCTCAGAAGAAGTTCGCCGGAAATTTATTTCTGATCAGAAAAAACAGGCAAGCCGCCGCAAGTATTTTGCCCGCCGCCGTTCCGCTGCGGACATAAAAGAGAAAGGAGAAACTCCATCATGACAAATTGTACATTTTTTAAAAAAGCGGAAAATTACCGCGATCTCGCCGCTGCACGCCTTGAAAATGCAGGTGACCTGGTTCGGGCAGGTTATACTACCGCAAGCCGTCGCATTACATCCCTGCTCAATCAGTACATGCTCTCAGAACTCCAGGTACTTCAGTTGATGCTCATTTCATTGGGCGTTCTGCTGGGCGCAACGTTTTCGGGTTTCTTCAAAAAATACCGGAAATTTGTGCTCATTGCATTCCTCTTCTCAGTATGTTTGTTCGTCTATCGGGCATTCCAGTTGCTCGGTGAATGGGATGAAGCAAACAGTGAATTTTAAGCAGTGATCGTTGCTCTATCCGCCTGAATAAATATTCAGGCGGATTTTTTTCAAAAAGTACTTGCAATTAAGTCTGAAATTGTGTATAATGCTTTTGTTGCATTGATATGCCGGTGTGATGGAATTGGTAGACGTAGTGGACTCAAAATCCACCGCTGGCGACAGCGTACCGGTTCGAGTCCGGTCACCGGCACCAAGCCAATATAATCCGAATCTTTTTCCAACAGGAGATGGGTTCGGATTATTTGTTTTCTTTTGTTTTTTAACGGCAAAACAGGACTGTCATATCAAAGACAGTCCTGTTTTCTGTGTTTCCTGTGAAGTGTTGGATGAGTTTTAATTTTAGTTTTTTCAGCGACGCTTACACCATGAAGAGAAAATCAGCCTGCCACCGCTGCGCCAAGCGCACGGCATGCAGCAAGACCCTCTTCATCCGGCATCTCATTGCAGATGACACTGTCACAAACTAAGTTGATTCCTGCATCGCCGCACTCTTCTTCCCAATTGCGCATCCATTCGCCGGTACCCCAACCATAGGAACCAAACAGCGCGATGCGCTTTCCACCAAGCTTTGGCTTACAGGACGAAAACATCGGCTCAAATTCAGCCTCTTCCAGCACCTCTGCGCCCATTGCCGGACAACCAAAAGCAATGGCATCATACTGGTCAATCATATCCGCATTGAATGCAGAGCAGAACAGGACTGCAGTCTCTGCGCCCTTCTCTTTTGCACCCTCCGCAACTGCACTCGCCATTGCCTCTGTATTGCCGGAAGCGCTCCAATAAACAACTGCTACTTTACTCATATGTGTGTTCCAACCTTTCTTTCATATAATTTGCCGCTCATCCAGCATGTTCTTCCAGAATATTCCGCAATGCGGACATGGAACTGGAATGCGAACGCGCGACGATCATATTTCGTCCTCTGGTCTCGTTCAGCGCACAACGCACCATCTTATGCGACATGGTACTCGTGAACAAAACGAGCAGATCTGGACATCCGATCTTGTTTTTCAGTCCGTCTTTCATCTGTGTGAATACCTTGGCCTGGCATCGATATTCCTTACAGAGGTCTTTATATCGGCGAACCATGCAGTCATTGCCGCCCACGATTACTACACTCATCACATGCTCCTTTTCTGAAATTAGCACATGCTAACTATTTGTCGAAAAACATGCGCCTTCCGACGCCTGTTTTCCTGTATGTTCTGCGGTATATTTGTAGTTAGCTATCGCTAACCACATAAATATAATATGGGATTCTCCTCCGCTTGTCAAGAGTTTTTCCAAAAAAAGTGGATAAAATTTGTATTCTTTTCTCTCCTGTTGTTCATACTGTACATCCGTGCGCATATACTGACAAAAAACCGACAACCGAGGTATCGTTTCATGGAGAATGAATTCTATCCGTTTATCAACCTTCCACTGCCATATGGATACGACGCACTTGAACCGAATATTGACACCCAGACCATGCACCTGCACCATGACCGTCATTTACAGACATATATTGACAATCTCAATGCAGCGCTGCAAGGACATCCACATTTACAACGGCTTTCACTGACTGAATTGATTGAAAACGCCTGGCGTATGCCGGGCAATATGCAGACCGCCATACGCAACAACGCGGGCGGCGTATACAATCATCGGTTTTATTTTGACGGGATGCAACCCGCCGCAGGGCAAGCGCCCGCCGGTGCGCTCGCAAAAGCCATCGATGACGAATTCGGAAGCTTGGACTATTTTCGAGATGCATTTGATCGGGCGGCGCTTTCTGTCTTTGGCTCCGGCTATGCCTGGCTGGTATACGATGGCAAACGGCTGCGCATTGTCACAACGGCCAATCAAAATTGTCCTCTGGAAGCGGGGTTATGTCCTGTGTTGACCGTGGATGTCTGGGAACATGCGTATTACCTGAAGCATTTCAACAAACGCGCGGACTATCTGACAGACTGGTTTCCTATTATCAACTGGGAACTGGCCGATCAAAGGTATCGCAAATGCGCAGGCATACAGCCACAAACCAATGCTTGATCCAGGCAATGACATGCCTTCCCACTTGTCACGGATCAAAGAACATCAAACAGGGGCTACAGCGTTCGTTGCTGTAGCCCCTTGATTATTCACAAGCAAACGCAAGCGGAGCTGTCAACGATGGCGCGAATGCATGGTTACCGTCTGTTGGAGCGCCGCCAGATGTGCTGCTGTTCTGCAGAACAAATCAGATCTTCACGGAAATCCGGATGGGCAATCGAAATGAGCAGCTCGGCACGTTCCCATGTAGATCGTCCTTCCATGTTGACGACACCGTATTCTGTCGCAAGATAATAAACCTGTGAGCGGGGAGATGTGATGATTTCACCGTTGAAATGCGGCAGTACACGCGAATGCTTCACTCCATTTTTATCACAAAAGGTCGAACTCATACAGATGAACGCTTTTCCACCGCGTGATGCAGAAGCACCGATTAGAAAATCTAACTGTCCACCTGTACCGCTGATATGACGCATGCCGGAAGTCTCTGAGGAAACCTGCCCAAATAGATCGACAGAGATGCAACTGTTGATGGAAACCATGTTGTCAATCTGTTCAATGACGGTGGGACTATTGACATATTCCAACGGATATGCCGCCACAGATGGATTTTCATCAATCCATTGATATAGGGAATGTGAACCAATGGCAACACCAAGCACACTTTTCCCACGGTTGATCGTCTTATATTTATTTGTCAGTTTGCCGGCATTGTGCAATTCGAGATAGGCATCTGAACAAAGTTCTGTATGCATGCCAAGATCTTTCAGGTCAGATTGAGCGATCAACTGCCCCACTGCGTTGGGCAGGCTGCCGATGCCGAGCTGTAATGTAATACCGTTACTCATATATGGTATCACATGGGCTGCAATGAGCCGATCTGTTTCCGTGGGAACCGGAGCCGGACGTTCCGGGAGTGGATCATGTTCCCCTTCGACAATGTAATCGACCTCCGAAATGTGAATACATTCATCATACCCGCCATACAGTTTGGGTAAATGGGGATTGATTTCAAGAATGACAATATCTGCCTTGCGCAAAATCTGTGCACATACGCCAGTGGATGTTGAAAAATTGAAAAATCCATGCTTGTCCATCGGTGTAACGCTCATCATAGCCACATTGACATCGAGAAAGTGCTTGTAATAGGCAGAATTGTTATGGAATACCATCGGGATAAAATAACACAACTCCCGATCGCACAGGCTGCGCTCATAGGTGGAACAGTGCCATGAATGATAAATGAAATGCTGCTGTGTCGGGTCGCATTCTGCAACTTCAATCGGTCCGTCAATCAGATTCCCTCGAATTTTGACATCAAACAATTCATCCCGTCGCTTTGCAAGCGCACGGTCGAGCAAAACCGGCATGCCGAGCGATGTGGTGTAATCAATCCAGTCACCACTTTTTACCACACGGACAGCCTGTTCGGGCGTGCACAGTTTGCTTGTGTATTCTGTAAAAATACTCATATCATCTACCTCATTTTATACGAATTTCACTTTTTCGTGAAAAATCCCACTGTCTATCGAACATGTTGAAAAATGATTGGTATGGAGCATACGAACGCCTTGAGGTAACGCTCTTTTATTTTTATTATATCACAACACGGTGTGAAACACTTCTGTTTTACAGAATTTTTGATTTCTAAATAAGTCCTGCGGTGATCCGGCTGATTGTGCGTATCCTGTTATCTTTGGCGGCACAAAAAGCAGTAAATCCCTGAAAAAGATTTACTGCTTTTTTCCATAGATCTGGGAAAAACATATGTGACATATATAAGCGGGTCAATCAAAAAACTACGCCGTTTTTCAGTTCAATCCTCCACATGACCGCTATTTAAAGACTACCTGCGCAGGATTTTTCGTACCATATTACCGTATTCCTCCGGCTCGTGGTTGAGGAACGCCAGGTGATTATACCCAGGTTTTACCTCTATTTGTGCATCCGGGTATCGTTCTTTTACAACTTTACTGTTGATCTTAATATTATTTTCTTTGCCGCCATACAGCAGATACATAGGCTGGGTTACTCCGGATTCCAATTGATAATCAGCAAGAAGCTTCGCAATCACGCGGAGTGAAGGCTTTGTCAGTGAAGTGCGGCTGACATGTAGAATTTCCGGCCAATCGTCCTGATAGATCTTCCTTAAGCCCTGGATGCTTCTGTCTTTGTCGCCGGATGTTTTCATCAAATAGGAAAAGATCAGGTAAATGGCCGCATGTACTACCGGTTTGAATTTTGAGCGGTAAAAGTTTACTGCACCGTCAAGAAGAAGCTTGTCAATATGTAATGCGGGATGTTTCGCCAGCCTGACTGAAAAAATTGTTCCCATTGAAAGACCAATCATCAGCTCGAATTTCGTCGTACCTCTTTCCTGGAGCATATCAACCAGTTTTTCTGTCTGCTGTTCCAGACTTTCAAACTGGTCTGAATCTGGATGAAAACCATCCAGCGTGACACATACCATCCGATATTCCGGCAGTTCTTTTGAAAGTCTTTGAAAACATTCGCCTGACATGAAAACCCCGGGGATACATAAAATTGCAGTCCCATTTTTATTTCCGTATTCTATTATATTCATCGTCTTTCATCCTCCATATTGCACGGTATCTTTTGCATCAATCTTATCATGCAACAACGCACGATTTTACAATATCAGAATACGCCCCTACATTCAATAACCATGCGCGTGACAATGAATGACAAATAGTGAAATAGCGTAATTGCATATAAACCAGGCGACCCAACCTGTACGGAAAATCCAACCACACAAACAACATTATTTTTATCTGCATATTGAAAAACAGAACAGGCGCCCATACAGGCGCCTGTTCCCAAATCAATCGCAAAATCCTGTTGTCATTCCGACGGATTTCCGCGTTCGTTTACATCAGTTACTTGATGCTGTTCTCGTATGCCTCAACCATCTTCTTGACCATCTGACCGCCAACAGAACCTGCCTGGCGGGAAGTCAGATCGCCATTGTAACCTTCCTTCAGGTTAACGCCAACTTCATTCGCCGCTTCCATCTTAAAACGTTCCATTGCTGCCTTTGCTTCCGGTACAGTCAGTTTGTTCGAATTGCGGTTCATAATCGTTCTCTCCTTTTTGTTTTCCCTTCCGTCCTCTGTGCTAATAGTGTATGGAAATTCAAAATTTCTATGCAAAAAGAATGTCGAAATTACCAGAAATATTTGGTTATCCGGTCAAATTTGGACGCCGCGTCCAACCTCCGGTTTTCCATCCATTCATTGTTGCTTTTCGGCAAACAGTTGGATTATTTCCCATATAATTTATGAACTATGACAGTATTTGTCCAAATCACATATTTTGTTTTGAATCACAGCGATTTGTCCGCTATAATAGAAAAAACTGAACTGATGTCTTTATATTCTGGAGGAATCATCATGTCTTGTGTATCTGTACCAAAAATTCTGATGCCAAAACCCGGCGTCGATCTGTATAAATGGGCAGTTGTGGCCTGTGACCAGTATACCTCTCAGCCGGAATACTGGGATGAAACCGATCGAATTGTCGGCAACTCGCCATCTACTTTGCGCATTACACTGCCAGAGGTTTTCCTCGAAACCAGTGATGTTGATGCACGAACCAATGAGATCAACAACACGATGAAACAGTATTTGTCTGACGGTATACTGACTGAACTGCCAGCCGGTTTTATCCTGACCGAGCGCTTCTCCGGTGGAGCAACACCGCGCCGCGGTCTTGTCGCAGCGATCGATCTGGAATGTTACGAATATACCGCAGGTTCCCGTTCTCTCGTCCGTCCGACTGAAAAGACCGTTGTCGAGCGCATTCCGCCGCGTCTGGAAATCCGGAAACATGCTTCTATTGAAGTGCCGCATATCATGCTGCTCATCGACGATCCAGATCGCACAATTATTGAACCGATGTTTGAAAAAACAGCAGAACTGGAACAAATCTATAACACCGATCTCATGCAGAACGGCGGGCACATCAACGGCTGGTTCATTCCGGAAGGCAAACAAACCGATCACCTGATCTCCGCCATGGATGCTCTCAATGACCGTGAAACGTTCAATCAAAAATACCGCTTAACCGAAGACCTGCCGTTGTTGCCATTTGCCGTTGGAGATGGAAATCATTCCATGGCAACCGCCAAAGCATATTGGGAGGATGTCAAAAAACACCTGACTCCAGAAGAACAGGCAACCCATCCCGCACGCTTTGCTTTGTGTGAAATCGTCAATATCCACGACGAAAGCCTGATGATCGAACCCATCCACCGCGTCATGTTCCACGTAGATCCAGACGATCTTCTCTCTGCTGCCAAAGAATTCTATGCAGCAAATGGCAGTACCTGTGAAATTTCTCTCAGCGAAAACACTCATGCATATATTCCTTCACAGCAGGAAACTTCACACACGGTGGGTATTTGCTTTGGCAACAAAACCGGTATGTTGACCGTAAAGAATCCAAAGTGGGGCATTGCGCTCGGCACGCTGCAAGCTTTCCTCGATACATATATGGAACAGCACCCACACGCAAAAATTGACTACATCCACGGCACAGATGTGGTGAACGCACTGGGCAGAGCAGCGGACAACATGGGATTCTTCCTGCCAAACATTGAAAAAAATGATTTGTTCCGCGGCGTCATTATCGATGGTGTACTGCCAAGAAAAACTTTCTCCATGGGAGAAGCACATGAAAAGCGCTATTATATGGAATCTAAAATGATTGTCAAATAAACAACGATTTTATGGGGCTGTCCACACTGGACAGCCCTTCTTTCTGTCCCAAATCAACTGTGCTCTCCCACGGTCAACTGTACAGCAACAACAGGCAAAGGCCAATGGGAAAGCGTGATCTTTTTCAAATATACACGACAATATATCTCTTTCCTCTTCCCTGCGCACACGGACTGCTTTGTCCCGCATTGCCTGCCGCACCAATGGATCATCCACTTGCGGCAGTTCTGATATCTCAGAGGCGCGCACACCTGCAATGTATCGTTCCGGCAACTGTGTATAGCCTAATGAGGCGAGATATTGCCGGCTCATTGTGCGGTCAACGACCAGCCCATCGCCGTCGGGTTCCGCCACGCCGATAAGCAGTGGCTGAGCACCGTCACGTATGCCCCAGACACGTAAAATTTCACCGTATTTTGGCAATGCACCACGGGCATGAAACCGCACTTTTTGTCCATCTGCCTGTACAGTGATCTCGCCCCAATCCTCCCCGTTTCTGCTGACCCGCATGGCGTCGGCTCCTTTCCCAGCATAGAAAAAAGATTCCCCTGCACAGCATATGCGATACAAGGGAATCCTATTACCAGTCCGACCGGTGTTTTATGTAAGCATCGGCCGAAACCGTTTCATCTTACTCCCGTGCGGTCAAACCAAAACTGACAGCCAGCGCACGATCGACTGCGTCCATGTGCGATTCATCTAACGTACCCATTTTTTCGCGTAAACGGCGTTTATCCAGTGTTCGGATCTGTTCGGTCAAAATCACAGAATCCCGTGTCAAACCAAAACTGCGTGCGCCGAGAGATATATGTGTCGGCATTTTTGCTTTGTTTACCTGCGATGTAATCGCGGCCGCAATCACCGTTGGACTGTACCGGTTGCCGACATTGTTTTGTACAATCAAAACCGGACGCATACCTCCCTGCTCACTGCCGACAACAGGAGAAAGATCTGCATAATAAATGTCTCCGCGCTTGACATGATGATCCAATGTAATCACACTCCAAAGGAAAGAAATTTCAGGTAGAACGCATCTGCTTCCTGCCTGTTACTGTTACTTTCCCCAGCAACCCGTTGCTTTAGTCATGCATCGTATGAATATTTTTCTGTGTCATCTTATGCGGTCTGCGCACGGCGGTTGCATATCCGTCTCATTCACCGATATAAATGCGCGGCACGCGCTTGCTGATACCGCACAACACTTCATAGGAAATCGTATTTGCCTCCTGTGCCAGTGTGTCTGCCGTCACGGGACCATCTCCGAAAATAATGACCTCATCGCCGCGTTTGACATCCATGCCAGAGACATCCGCCCATGCCATATCCATGCATATGCGCCCGACCGTCGGAACAACCTTGCCGTCGATCACGACAGAAATGTGATTGCTCACACAGCGCGGATATCCATCCGCATATCCCATGGTGAACACAGCAACACGCATCGGTTTGTCCGCTGTGAATGTGCGACCATAGCCAATCGAATCCCCTGCCGGGATATCCCGTACCTGCACGATACGCGCTTTGACGGTCATGACCGGTTTCAATGGTATGGTTTTTTTTGTTGTACTGTCCGGATAGTAACCATAGAGGATGATTCCTGCGCGTACCATGTTGAATACACCATCCTGATACAGGTCCGTGGTAAACGTCTGGCTGTGCTGTAAAATCGCCGCGCTGTTGGCACAATGGCGATAACGCAGATGTACGCCATATTTTTCCAATTTTAAACACATATCCACAAAACGGCGATACTGCAATTCCGTAAATTCTTCGCCGCCTTCCACATCCGCAACCGCAAAATGAGTAAAAATCCCTTCTGTCTCGATGCCTGGCAATGCCAGTGCATCCAGAATCTCGCGTACATTGTTGTTTGTGCTGCGTGTTTCAAAACCAATGCGGGTCATGCCGGTATTCAGAGCAATATGTACACGGATGGGTTTCCCTTCCACCTGTGCCGCCCGGGAAAATGCTTGTGCATTATCCCTGTCGCACAGTGCTGCGGCAATATCATAACGTGCCAGCAATGGCGCATCTTCGTCCCCGACATAGCCGAGAACCAGAATCGGCAGAGTAAAACCTGCTTCGCGCAATTCAACGCCTTCCTGCACGGTTGCAACAGCAAAAAAATCCACGCCTGCGCGTTGCAGTATCCGCGCTGCCTGCACTGCGCCATGCCCATAGGCATCCGCTTTGACGACGCCGAGTACCTTTGCTTCCGGCATTTCCGCTTTCACACGTTGTCTGATCTGCGTAAAGTTAAATTCCAGATGATTTAAGTTGATTTCTGCCCAGCTCCGACTGGTTTTATTCGGGATTTCCATGATGTAATTTGCTCACTTTCCATTCAGCGTGCACGACTCAAACGTACATCGCATGATTTGTTTTCCATCGCAGTAAATTCGCGCTTCAGATAACGCGCCTGTCTGCTCATGTAAATAAACTTCCTTCACTGCTGTGCATTCATCTGTGACTTCCTCAAAACGGAGCGCCAACAGTTCGCCCTCCATCCAGACCTGTTCCGGGACCGTGTTCATCAAATCATATAACAGATACGTGATAACATCGGCAGGCGTCAAACCCTTTCGATCCGGCATGGCAGTTTCCAGCTCTGTTCCATCATAGGAAAATGTAAAATCTTCCCCTGTAACTTCCGCTGTAATACCTGCAATGGATTCCGGTGCAAGCACCGTCATGACAGCAGTTGTTGTGTCATTCTTTGTTTGATAGTCATAACCGATCTGATATGTCATACGCTCTTCATTCAGATCCGATGTGACGTTTGCAACTGTCTCGATGGAGGATGCTGACGCATATACATCTTTGACAGACGCTGCGATTTCCTCCGGGTTTTTTACCGCAGAACAACCGGTCAATAGAAACACAGTTGCCACAACGCAAAAACAACGTCGAAACAAAAAATTACCACTCCCTGGAGTTCAGCGGTTTGAGTACCTGTGGGATGCGGGACAACATATCCGTCGGTGTCATGCCGAATTCACCGATTTCATTGGCACATATATCGCCGGCACAGCTATGAATATATGCGCCGCAGGCAGCGGCCGCCAATGGCGGCACACCCTGTCCCAACAGGGATAAAATGATGCCAGACAACACATCTCCACTGCCGCCTTTGGCCATACCTGGATTTCCATGCACATTTTGCAGCACGGTCCCATCCGATCCGGCGACAACTGTACGGTGTCCTTTGAGCAGCAGCACACAACGATGTTGTTGTGCGAATGCGGCGGCGTCCTGTTCGGGAATTCCTGTTTGCAAAATATCACAAATACGTGAAAATTCACGTGCATGTGGAGTCAACACCACAGGATACTTGGCTTCTTCCAATACATGTATATGTCCAGCCAGCACATTTATACCGTCTGCATCGACGATTACAGGACAATCTGCCTCTCGAATAATTTTCTGTACTGCCTGTGAAACCCCTTCGCTGACGCCCAATCCAGGTCCTGCCAAAATTGCGGTGCGTCTCGCCAGTGACGGCAAATCATTCACTGTAATCTTTCCGTTTTGATCTGTCTCCAACGGCAAAAAAACCGGTTCATTCAGTTTACCCGCCAAAATCGGATAAATGCACTGCGGTATGGCAAGTGTCACAATACCCGATCCTGTGCGCACAGCCGCCTGTGCTGCAAAATATGGTGCACCGATGTAATCGCGGCAGCCACAAACTGCAAGCACGCGTCCATAGGTATTCTTATCGCTCTCCGGCTGTCTCGGTTTGATATGCGCCGCGACATATTCCCAGTCGATCACAGTCATTCCATATTCCCCCTGTCCAGCAAAATCGCTGTCGCCGTCGCATAGCTCTGGCAGTGTGCAATGCTCAACAAAAAGTTCCGATGTGGACGCAGCACAAATGGTGCACCCAACTCTGTGTGGCTGATTTCAATGTCTTTCAAATTCAACCCATTTTGGAAACCGGTTCCTAATGCCTTCGCAACAGCTTCCTTTGCACAAAACAATCCTGCCGCTGACTGCGGCAGATTATTTCCCTGCCCGTTCAGCCAATCGCACTCTGCCTTTGTAAATATGCGCTGCATAAAGCTGGGGCGACAAAGCGCCCGCTCAATGCGATTGATTTCTATGATATCTGTGCCCAAACCTGTCATGCACAATTCCTCCTGTCCGTGCGATTTTTATTGTATCACAATTCCCGCGTATTGTCGCGGTTTTCTCCTTCTTTTGCAGATTCCAACAAAATCTCTCACAGTTAAATTTTTTCTGAGAATTTCAAAAAAATTGTTGACATTGTTCGGACAGGCTGATATAATAATCATCGTTGCAGCGAGGAAAATCCTTGTAACAGAATGAAATATCGAGGTGTGGCTCAGTTTGGTAGAGCGCTGCGTTCGGGACGCAGAGGCCGTGGGTTCAAGTCCCGCCACCTCGACCACAAAAAAGAACCGTAATCTTGATATGCTGTATTAAGATTACGGTTCTTTTTCTATTTATTTTAACTTCACATTCGTGGAAAATAATCCATACAGCAATCCTAAACACAAAAAACAGATACCTGTTTCATCAAAATTTCGATCATATTTTTCAAGTACAGACAAATTTAAAACCTGTGCTGACAGGGAAAAGGCACTGACCTTTACAGGAATCAGTGCCTTTCTTCTTTTTATCTGGTGAGCTTTTTGACCCAATTGCCATAATTCACTTTGATAAACGCCGGGATACACTTGAATAATTGATCCAAGTTTAAACACCAGACAACCACAATCGGCGATGCCTTCACAACAAATGCCATGATAAATGAAAGTGGAATGACAATACACCAAATGCTGATGAGGTCAAGTTTCATTACATATTTGGTATCACCGCCACCCTTGATGACACCGGAATTGACCGGCATCTGATAGGACATACCGACCATGACAATGCACAAAATATGCAGAAATGAACGTGCCAGTTCACGACTCTCATCAGAAAAACTGTATAGCGACAACACGGGTTCCGTCAGCGCAAACAACAAAATACCACAGCAAATACCCATGCACAGGAATACAACCTGGAACGTCCTGGCATACGCCTTCACTGTGTCCATCTCACCTTCTCCAATCGCCTTGCCAATCATGACATTCGCTGTCGAAGCGGAGCCAACTGCGACTGTCTTAACGATCAGGAACAAATTGGATGCCATACTGTTGGCCGCAATGGCGCTCGAAGTCAAATGACCGAGAATCGCTGTCTGCAATGCGGTATTGACGCCCCATAGACTTTGAAGCAGGATAATCGGTGCACTGACGCGGAAATAATCCCCGGCAATTGTGCGATCAATAGACAAGAAATCTTTGAGTTTGAGCCGAAGATGGACTTCTTTCTTTTTGATGTACCAAAGGAGGACGATACATTCAATCATACGGGCGACCAATGTGCCGATGGCAGCACCTGCTGCGCCAAGACGCGGCATACCCAGATGACCATAAATCAGCACCCAATTGATGGAGAAATTGATACACAGTGTACTCAGTGACAGACAGAATGCAATTTTCACAACCTCTGTACTGCGCAATACTGCCAACAAAATCGTTGTGATACAGAAAAATGGATAGGTAAAGCGGACAATGTTGAGATAGCGCACACCCTCTTCAATAATTGCCGGGTCTTCTGTAAACAAACCGACAACCTGTGCCGGAAAAAGCGACACGATAATGAACAATCCCGCCATCCATACCAATGCGGTCTGCATGGCAACGCCTGCTACTTTGCGGATTGAAGCTGTATCTTGTTTTCCCCAATACTGCGCGGCGAGGATTACCATACCGTCGCCGATGCCCATTAACAAATTCTGATAGATAAACTGAATCTGATTGACTGCCGTCACACCGGAAAGCGCACTCTCTGCATACCGTCCCAGCATCAGATTATCCGTCAGATTGACACTCAGTGCGAGGACATTTTGCAGGACAATCGGCAGACACAGCATAAAAAATGAGCGATAAAATTTTTTGTCTTTGATTATCATGTTGTCTTACTCCCCTGTGCACAAAAAATGTCGGAGGCTGCATGAAGCAGCCACCGACGGTATTCTGTACAATAAAGCTATTTTTACAACTGCTTGCCAGTCAGCAGCTCATATGCCTGCAAATATTTGGCAATTGTCTTATCAACAATTTCCTGAGGCAATTCCCAATCATGCTCATTGCTCTTGAGCCAATCGCGCGCAAACTGCTTGTCGAAGGACGGTTGACCGTGACCCGGCTCATAGCCCTCTGCCGGCCAGAAACGTGAGCTGTCTGGTGTCAGCATTTCATCGCCGATGACAATGTTGCCCTGCTCATCCAGACCGAATTCAAATTTTGTATCTGCAATGATAATACCGCGGCTGAGTGCGTAATCTGCGCATTTCTTGTACAGTGCAATGGTATAATCGCGGAGTTTGGAGGCATATTCTTCTCCCTTGCCTGGAAAGCGCTTTTCCAGATATGCAACGCTCTGCTCATAGGAAATGTTCTCATCGTGATCGCCGATTTCCGCCTTCGTGGACGGCGTATAAATCGGCTCCGGCAACTTGTCAGATTCCTTCAATCCCTCCGGCAACTGAATTCCGCAGACTGTACCATCCTTCTGATAGCTCGCCCAGCCGCTGCCTGTGATATAGCCGCGGACAATACATTCGACGGGCAGCATCTCCAATTTACGGCACATCATGCTATTGCCATCAAATTTCGGCTGCTGGAAAAATTCGGGCATGTCCTTTACATCAACGGAAATCATATGGTTAGGAAGAATATCCTGTGTCATATCAAACCAGAATTTAGACATCTGAGTCAAGACAGTACCTTTCCTGGTAACCTGATTTTTCAAAATGACATCAAAACAACTGATACGATCGGTTGCAACCATAATCAGACTGTCACCATTGTCATAGATCTCACGAACTTTACCTTCCTTGATCGGCTTCATTTCTTTTGTACTCATATTCCATTACCTCACTGTACAGATTGCGGAATTTCGGCTTAAAAAATACCACTTATTAGCTAACCAGATTCCAGCATAAAAATCAATGGTATTTTTCACTATTTTTTGTCAAAAAAGTACCATATTATTTTTAATACAGGCGGAAAGCGCTATATCAATACATGAAAAACAGTCTCTCCCCCATTGCTGCAATACATGTGTGCATGGAGGCTGATCCTGCCATGCCACTGTGCCGATCAGACAAATCGATTCTGCTCAGAATCATAGGTATAATTGACGGCATCCAACTTTCGCACAAGCGACTCACAGTCAATGTTCAAATCGCTGCAAAGCATGTCCAGCGACGAATAGCAATCGCGCAGCTTGGTGTTTACATAGCTGAGCAGTATAATTGGATCCTGTGGGAGCATATGAAAAAACCTCCTATATACACTGTCTATTTCCCTGTTATTGTACACCTGAACGCGGACGGATGCAACCACATATACAGAGAAGGGTTGCCGCATGTTTCCAGACGGCAACCCTCTTCATTTTATTTTATCAGGCGTATGCCGTCACCGCTCATCGATTGCGATTGCGGTTATAGTTGATCAGGCAACCCGCCTTGACGATCTTCTTTTCATCCGGCGTCATATCTGCGATATACAGCGAAATCTCCTTCACCTGTTCACCGAGAACATATGCTTTGATATCCTGCATATCGCCGTCCAACGCAGCCTTGACATTGGGAATATAGATGTAATCGCCAATTTCAAATGTCGGCTCATCCTTCATCTGGAACGGGAGCATGCCCCAGTTCATGACATTGGAACGATAGCGTTTGGTCGCATATTCACGGCAGATGTTTGCCAATCCGCCGATCACACGCTGGCAGGATGCCGCCTGTTCACGCGCAGAGCCATCGCCCGGCTTGACACAATAAATCATGCTGCCGATTTCGATATCTGCCGCAACCATATCCGGATCAATGGTTTTGATCTGTGCATAAACCTGTTCCAATTCCGGTTCGAGATCGACTGGATTTTTCCCTGCGGCACGCGCCTTCTCCAGCTTATCGACTTGCTTGGAACGGCCGACATACTGCGGATCTCGGCGGGAAAGCGTAAATTCTGCCAATCCCAACGGATTGGAACGATACGAAGAAGTCTCACCGGAGGGAATCAATTCATCCGTCGTGGTCACGTCGTCCATAATCTTAGTACATACCTTCAACAAGATGTTGTCCGTGAGTGCACTCATTTGCGGCCAATCTTTAATGTTCGGACCATAAACCAGTTCTGCACCCTCAACTGGTGCATTGTAGCCCTGATAGACACGGGAACGATAAGAAGAATCATCAAACTCATATTCCGGTACAATATAATCATCGATCACTGCGGTTGCCGGCGTGAGAATGCCGCCATTTGCCGCAGTTGCTGCAATGGAACGGGCGTCCATCAGTGCGACGGAGGACATCTGACCACTGCCCGGCTTGGAACCTTCGCGGTTCGGGAAGTTTCTCGTTGTATGGCGGATGCTGAGACCATTGTTCGCCGGGGTATCTCCTGCACCGAAGCATGGACCACAGAATGCTGTCTTCAGGACAGCGCCTGCTGCCATCAACTCGGACACTGCGCCCTTCTTGACCAGATCCATATAAACCGGCATAGAAGACGGATATACAGACAGTGCAAATTCATCCGCACCACACTGTGCGCCGCGCAACAAATGCGCCGCTTCCATGACGTTGGTATAACCGCCGCCCGCACAGCCGGCAATGATACCCTGCTGTACTTGCAGCTTGCCATTTACAATTTTATCTGTCAGCGTAAATCGGATATCCGGATTGCCGCCAGTCAGACGTTCTGCATCTTTTTCCACTGTGCGCAGGATGTCACCGAGATTTGCATTCAGCTCATCGATCTCATATGTATTGCTCGGATGGAACGGCAACGCAATCATCGGTTTAACCGTACTCAGATCGACATAAACCATACCGTCATAATATGCGACATCAGCCGGATGCAGCTTCTTATAATCATCACCGCGTCCATGCATCGTCAGATATGCCTTTGTGTCATCATCCGTGCACCAGATAGAAGACAGGCAGGTGGTCTCTGTCGTCATAACGTCCACGCCATTGCGGAAATCCGTCGTCATGGATGCGATACCAGGTCCGACAAATTCCATGACCTTGTTTTTGACATAACCGCATTTGAAAACTGCACCGATAATCGCCAGTGCAATATCCTGCGGACCGACACCTGGCTGCGGCTTACCGTCCAGATAAATGCCGACAACGCCCGGATAGCTGACATCATAGGTGTCACACAGCAACTGTTTGACCAGTTCACCTCCGCCTTCACCGATTGCCATCGTACCCAATGCGCCATAACGGGTATGGCTGTCGGAACCGAGAATCATCTTGCCACACCCCGCCATCATCTCACGCATGTACTGGTGAATGACAGCCAGATGGGGCGGAACATAAATGCCGCCATATTTTTTTGCAGCAGACAGACCAAATACATGGTCGTCCTCATTGATGGTTCCGCCAACGGCACACAGCGAGTTATGACAGTTGGTCAGGACATATGGAATCGGGAATCGCTCCATACCAGATGCCTTTGCTGTCTGGACAATACCGACAAATGTAATATCATGGGACGTCATCGCATCAAATTTAATTTTGAGCTTATCCATATCGCCGGAAGTATTGTGTGCAGCGAGAATAGAATACGCAATCGTACCTTTCTTTGCATCTTCTTTATTTGCAGCCTGTCCGACCAGCGCCTGTACTTTCACAGCGTCCTGTTCTGAGACAATCTCTTTTCCGCCGACCAGATATACGCCGCCGTCATATAATTTGACCATTTCATTTGCTCCCTTCTTTATTTATCATCGATTCGTGACCGTTATCCGAATGCTCTGATTTTATGCATAACGTCTCAGCCTATGCCTCTGTCCCATACAGCTTGCATGTACCTTGTCAACGTTATCCAGCAATATTATATGATATATTCCGCAATTCTTCAATCCAAAAGCATAGAATTTCTACTATTCTTTTGTGAAATTCGCTCTTTTACGCGCTCTATTGTGCAATATCACCACATTTGACTTTCTTTCTATCAGTATCAGTGGTAATCAACGTACATATGACAGGTATTTTCTCCAGTACAGATGACGTCCCTTCCATCTGCTGCGGTATCACACGCCAACCTTAGCATAAAGAAAACAGAAATCCTCGTGTATTTTCCAAACAAATCATGTATAATGTCCAAAAGCACAACAGATTCTGTAATCTGAGGAAAAGTCCGACTTTTCTTACATTTGTGTAATGAAAATTCCTAAATATTTCGGTATACTATGTTTGTATTCCAAAACAAGGAGGATCTCAAATGACATTTCATCACGAAACGGGCGAAGCTGTCATACAGGCGCTCGAATCCGACCTCTCTGAAGGTCTAAGCAGCAGCCAGGCTGCCCAACGCATACAGAAATATGGACCGAATAAATTGCGCGAAAAGAAGAAAAAAAGCAATTTGCGTCGGTTTATCGATCAGTTTAAGGATGTTATGATCCTGATTCTGATTGTAGCTGCTGCAATTTCTTTTGTCATCGCCTGTATCGAAGGTGAACCGAAAGAGTTCTTTGAACCGGTACTCATCCTGCTGATCGTTGTACTCAATGCAATCATGGGTGTGATGCAGGAAAGCAAAGCGGAAAAGGCTCTCGAAGCACTCAAAAATCTTTCCGCACCGCATGCGCGTGTGATACGCGATGGAAAAGAATCTGTGATTGACGCGAGCGAGCTTGTTCCAGGCGACATCATCCACCTGGAAGCGGGTGACTTTATTCCGGCAGATGCACGGCTTATCCATAGCGCCAGCCTGAAAAGTGAAGAATCTGCTCTCACCGGCGAATCGGTTCCCTCGGAAAAAGACGCCCAACTGGTCATTGCGGCAGACGCCCCTTTGGGCGACCGTACCAATATGGTCTTTTCCGGATGCAGCGTCACCTACGGTACTGCGACGGCTGTTGTCACGGCCACGGGCATGGATACTGAGATGGGAAAAATCGCAAACCTCCTCGACGCCGAAGAGGAAGGCATGACACCTCTTCAGAAAAAACTGGCGCAGTTGGGCAAATATCTGGGTATTCTCGCTTTGGTCGCCTGCGCGATCATTTTTGCCGTCGGCTTTTTCAACGGCATCCCAGCATTGGAAATCTTTATGACGGCTGTTTCACTCGCCGTTTCCGCTATTCCGGAAGGTCTTCCTGCAATTGTCACCATTGTCCTGTCCATCGGCGTGCAGCGCATGGTCAGCAAAAACGCCATCATTCGCCGCCTGCCTGCTGTTGAGACGCTGGGCAGCGCCTCCATCATCTGCTCAGATAAAACCGGCACGCTGACGCAGAACCGCATGACACTGGTCAAGGCATGGCTCGACGGCATGGATGCCCCAGAGGACATCTCCTCAGATAATTCCAAAGAAATTAAACATTTATTGCAGTATGGCACCCTGTGCTGCGACGGCTCTGTCGTATTTGAAAATGGTGAAGCGAAACACATCGGCGACCCAACTGAAACCGCCATCATTCTCGCCGCTCATCAAAACGGTATGCCAAAGGAAAATTTGAACCAGACATATCCCCGTCTCGCAGAAATTCCATTTGATTCCGACCGTAAACTCATGAGCACTGTAAATGAAATCGGCGGTAAATATATTGTCATTGTCAAAGGCGCATTTGATGTGATGGCATCGCGCTGCATCAGTGGCAATCTGGAAGCGGCACAGCGTATCACCGAACAGTTGAGCGCCTCTGCTCTGCGTGTGTTGGCCATTGCATACAAAGAAATTGATCGTGTGCCTGATTCACCAACTCCGGAAGATTTGGAAAATGGATTGACATTTTTAGGCTTGGTCGGCATGATCGATCCACCGCGTCCGGAAGCGAAAGAAGCTGTTGCCATTTGCCGGAAGGCCGGTATCAAACCTGTCATGATTACTGGCGACCATGTCGTAACCGCTACGGCTATCGCACGTGAACTCGGTATTTTCCAGGACGGCGACCGTGCTGTGACGGGTACCGAACTGGATGCCATGAGTGAAGATGAATTGAACACCCAGGTGGAAAATATCTCTGTCTATGCACGTGTTTCCCCGGAAAATAAAATCCGTATCGTCAAAGCATGGCAGCGCAAAGATCAAATCGTATCCATGACCGGCGATGGCGTCAATGACGCTCCCGCACTGAAAGCTGCCGATATCGGCTGTGCAATGGGTATCACCGGTACAGACGTCGCGAAGGGCGCCGCTGATATTACTCTGACAGATGATAACTTTGCTACCATTGTTCATGCTGTACGCGAAGGGCGCGGGATCTATGCCAATATTAAAAAAGTTGTTGGCTTCCTTCTCGGTACAAATATTGGCGAAGTGATCTCGGTCTTCGTCGCTATGTTGTTATGGCATAAATCTCCATTGCTCTCTATGCAGCTTCTGTGGATTAACCTTGTAACAGACAGTCTGCCTGCGATTGCTCTCGGAATGGAAGCAGTGGAATCCGATGTTATGGATCAGAAGCCCCGTCCGAAAAATGAAAGCCTGTTTGCTCATGGCTTTGGTATACGTACGGTACTCCAGGGCGTTATGTTCGGCGTATTGTGTCTGATTGCATTCCGCATCGGTGAAACTGTTACCGGTGAACTCGCAGGCGGTCAAACGCTTGCATTCCTTGTCCTGTCACTCTCACAAGTCGTTCAGGCGTTCAACATGCGCTCCGAACATTCTCTGTTCCACATCGGCGTATTCAGTAACGTCAGACTGAATCAGGCGGCGCTGGTATCCATCGTTCTCGTACTTTTGGTATTATTTACCCCGCTTTCCATTCCGTTTGGACTGGTTCGCCTGCCTGTAAATCTATATTTGATCGGATTGGGATTGATTCTTGTCCCTGTTGTGGTAATGGAATTGTCCAAGGCACTTGGACTCATTAAACACCATCATTGATTTCTTTTACTTCAATCTTTTGCCCGGCGCCTGCGCAGATCATGCGGGTGTCGGGCTTTTTTCTGCGGCATACCCACATTGACAATCCATTCGGCGATACGGTAAAATGGCAATACCATTTATCTTATTTAAAAACGGGAGTTATACTATGATTGAAAAAGAAGTTTCTGAGCTGCGCCGTCAATTTCGGTCGGATCGCAGCGGAATTTCAAAAGTATATGGATGCTATGTCAACGAAAACCGCACCATTGTCTCCACCTTTGAACAATCACTCGGATTAACCTCACAGGAAGAGGCCGAAGCATATTTCGGTCTGCTGAAAAAGAGCCTTTCGGGCACATTGGGCAAAAATCTGCTCGACATCCCATTCACCAATGAACAGGTCATGCACGGTGAAGCACATGCGCTGCTTATGAAACTGCGCGACAGTCGATTGGAGGATGACGATACACGCAATATCTTTTATCAAAAAATCATTTCTTGTGTATCTCTCGGAGAAAACTACCTCATTTTAATCGCCCACAATGCCTATGATGTGCCATATCGCGGCAAAGATGATCTTGCATTATCCGACGGCTCGGAAGATATGTTTTCTCATATCATCTGTAGCATCTGTCCAGTCAAAAAATCCAAACCGGGACTCGGTTATGATTATCAACAGCAATCATTCTGTACCATCGCTGGCAATTGGCTGGTTTCTCCTCCACAACTCGGTTTTCTGTTTCCTGCGTTCGATGACCGTACAACCAATTTATACAATTGTCTGTGTTATACCCGCAGTGATGACGATGCACATGAATCATTTATCAGCACAATTTTTCAGGCGGAAGCGCCAAAACCCGCCATGGAGCAGCGGCGCAATTTTGAATCTGTGCTGTCTGGCTCTTTGGAAAATGAATGCAGCATGCAAGTCATACAGGCTGTCCATGAACAGCTCAGTGACATGATCCAAATGCACAAAGAAAGTAAAGTTCCGGAACCCCTGATGATTGACCGTGAAACCATCGAGGAAGTGTTGGAGGATTGCGGTGTTTCGGAACAGCGGTTGGATGCCTTTCAAGAACAATTCGATGTTGCTTTCGGCGCCGGACAAACGGTCAGCCCGAAAAATATCATTGACAACCGGCGCTTCGATATCAAAACAACCGGTGTGACCATCCATGTGAAACCGGAGGCCCGTGATCTGGTTCAGACAAAAACCATCGATGGCATCAAGTACATCATGATCCGCGCCGAAGACAATGTAGAAGTCAGCGGCGTAACTATCCAGTTTGAACCGGAACGCACTGCGGAACAAACAGAACATACTTCCCTGTAACGCAACAATGCACACCCCTATTCAAGGGTGTGCATTGTTATTTGCCCAATCTATGAAAGCGGCTATCCGCCGATTTGTGACATACATGCCGTCTCAATTCCACGCTGCCCAAAGCAATGTGCCTGTGGCTTATATTTGAGTGCTTCCTGTACCGTAGGAATCAGCTCATCAATCCGTCCTTGACGCAGCAATGCCCGCAAGTCAATCATCTGATTGGATTGCAGACATAAACGCAGCTTTCCATTTGCTGTCAAACGGATACGATTACAATCCTCACAAAATTTGTGACTTACCGCGCTGATAAAACCGATTTTCCCTCTAAACCCTGCAAACTGCACATACGTGCTCGGTCCAAAGCCCATCGGTTTTTCGCACGGCTGTGCCGCACCATACGCCGTTTGCAAGGCGGCGAGTACATCGTCCTGTGGACAGACCGGTGCATTGTCCTCTGCCAGAGGCATACGTTCGATAAACCGCACATGCACGGGGTATCGCTTTGCCAATTCCGCAACGGATATTGCCGTCTGTTTCCAGTTCGTACCACTGAGCACACTGTTGATCTTCACCGTGACCTGCGGATACTGTTGTATCGCCTCCAATCCGGCAAGTACACGGCTGACATCACCGCAGCGCGTAATTTCCCGATACACAGCGGCATCCATGGTATCCAAACTGATGTTCACGCCGTCCAATCCTGCCGATACAAGCTGTTGTGCATATTGCGCCAACAAAATCCCATTGGTCGTCAGCGCGACGGTTTGAATGCCCGAAATAACCCGCAGTTTTTCCACCAATCTCCAGCACTGCTGCCGTACAAGCGGCTCCCCACCTGTAATGCGGACATGTTCTAGCCCGATCTGCGCCAATGCGCGGCAAATGGTCTCAATTTCCTCATAGGTCAAAATGTCACGATGCGCCAAATACGGGATACCTGCTTCCGGCATACAATACATACAACGAAGATTGCAGCGGTCTGTGATTGATATCCGCAGATAATCAATGGTTCTTCCATACCCATCCTTCACGGCAATCCGCTGCCCCCTTCTTCATACATCCCTGTACGTTCATTGGTTTTATCATACCATATCCCTGTGACAAACGCCAGACAATATGACAAAACGAACCGGAACGGATGATCTTTCCGCTCCGGTTCTGCTGTCAGGGTCTATTTACTGCATTTGCCGCGCAATCCATGTCAGAATGACATCGATCACATAATCCTGCTGCGCCTGTGTCAACGGTACATCCAGAGGAATATGATGCCACTTGAACAAACACCCACGGCAGCATGTCGCAGTGGCATGTTGGGCGAGAAAAACAGGATGCCCACGCATCGGGGTCTGCCTGCCATCGTTTGGGATGACCGCAGGCGCAAGGCGTTTCCCGACAAAATCCGTTGCATGCCGCCGGATCGTATCCATGCCCTTGTCACACACATATTGTTTTTCTTTTTCATTTAACCGAAATCGACTGCGGAATTTTGACCGCGACAATCGATAAAACAGGTCTTCAAATTGATCTCGTTCGTACATCATCTGCTCTGCCGCGCTTTCGATCAGATTAAGATGCCATCGCAGTGATCCACTTCATGCTGGATGATTTGCGCTGTCCAGCCGCTGAACGCCTGCTGATGTATTTTCATGTGTTGATCCTGATATTGCACTTCGATATGATCATATCGCGTGGTCTTTCGTACACCGCTCAACGACAAGCAACCTTCTTCCGCTTCATATGGGTTAGATCTTTGCAGGATTTTGGGATTGACCATAAGCAACTGAATGGGTCCGATGCTGATCGCAATGATACGCTTTTTCACGCCGATCATATTGGCCGCCATGCCCACACATTCGTCTCTATGCGCCTGCAATGTATCTGTCAGGTCGCGCATGACCTGCACATCTGCCGCTGTTGCCGGCTCTGATTTTTGCTGAAGGAAAAAGATATCCTTCATAATCGGTTTTACCATGATTTTGTCACTCCAATTTGATCTGTCAATCTTCCACAATGCGAGCGCCAAACGGCATGAGCGCCAGCTTTGCCAGCTTAAACTGCTGTAAGCCAAATGGAATACCGACAATGGTCACACACAGGACAGCGCCTGTCACCAAATGTTCCAATGCCAGCGGGAATCCGGACACAATCAGCCAAATAATATTGACCAACATGGACACCGCCCCTCCTCCATATTCGATTTGTTTGCCGAATGGAAAGAAACTGACCCGTGCAAACTTAAAGCACTGTTTCCCAACGGGGATGCCAACAATCGTAATGCTCCATAACACCCCGGCAAGACACCAGCTCAATCCGGACAGACATCCGCCGAAAATAAACCAGAGCAAATTTCCCAAAAATTTCATCAAATTTACACTCCTATCCCGGAAACGTTTGGTAATATATTCTATTGCTATCATACGTTTCTTTGTGCCCGCAGTCAATGACATACCGGAAACAAAAGTGTAAAATAAAATCGAATTTTGACGTTATTCTGCAAGTATGGCGCGAAGTGCGCGCGCAAACTGCTGATCTTCTCGCTCCGTGCGTCGAGTATTTCCATGCAAACGCCCGCCGGAACGCCGGATGTTCTTTGCCATATGCCGCGCCATCAGCAGTGCATCCATATTGTCCACCGTATACTCCAGTCCGTCCTGCCGCAGCACACGTGCACCGCGCGATAAACACATAGCTGCAAGTCCATAATCCTGTGTCACAACGATATCACCGGGTTGTACGCGGTTGACCAACGCAAAATCTACACTGTCCGCACCCTTGGAAACAATCCATGTCTGCGCACCTGGCTTGTCAAATACGTGCGAAGTATCGCACACAATCAGGCAGTCCAATCCCGCTTCGCGTGCCGCGCGCACCGTCAGATCGACAACCGGACAGCCATCCGCATCAATCAGGATGGTTGGTTTCACACAATCCCTCCCATTGTGCACGTGTGATGCACGTGATATATTCCGTACGAATCTCTCCTGTGAGCGGCCACAATTGATCTTTGTTGATATGATGAAAATGAAATCCGCACTTTTCCTGTACCCGTCGGGATTTTTCGTTGCCTTCAAAGCAACCGCACCAAATGGTATGCAATCCCAGCTCTTCAAATCCATGCCGCATCAGCTCGCGCGATACTTCCGGGATCAATCCCTGTCCCCAAAATGGCACACCGATCCAGTATCCCAGCTCGGCATCTCCCTCAGGAATCGACAAATGACTCGATGCGCCAAGGAGCAGGCCAACGCTTCCAACCGGTCTGTCCGCATTGTCTCCGCGCAGGACAACCGCGTAAGTTTCATCCGCAGACAGTACGTCCCGGATGATCGCACGGCTGTTTTCCACATCCGTATGTACCGGCCACCCCGCAATGGGTCCAACACGCGGATCGCACGCATATTCATACAGCGCTTCCGCATCCGATTCCCTCCATGGACGCAGTACACACCGTTTTGTTTTCAATATCATATGCCATTCCACCTTCTTTCCCCTTTTATTGTAACACAGCAGGCGGCCTCCGGCAATGGAAGCCGCCCTGTTCTGTCCGGCTAAAGCTCCGGAGTTTCTGTCCGCTCTTGCATTTCGATCTTCTGAACATACTTCTGAAGCTCGTCAAACGATGTGATTTCCGCATCCTTTAGCTGGCTGCGGATAAAATCCGGCAGCCCCTGATAATATTCGTTTGCCGTCAGATCCTGATCGAGCATGTCAGTCAGACATAAATAATCTCCCATTGTTTCTCACCTCGCCTTTAGGATTTCCCATCTGCCGCAGACGATACCGGAAACTTTTTCCTGTTTGCAAGTCAATAAACACACAAAAATTCCCGCAATTTGTATCAATACAACTGCGGGAATTTATTTTTTTAAATTTTTTCAAGCAGACAGACTGCATGTACTGCAATGCCTTCTCCGGATCCTGTAAAACCCAATTTCTCCTCTGTTGTCGCCTTCACGCTGACACATGATACGTCCGTCTCCAGACAATTTGCAAGGTTTTGACGCATCTGCACGATGTATGGCGCCATTTTCGGCTCCTGTGCAATGACTGTCGCATCCAGATTGCCCAATTTCCATCCGTGCTCTTTGAGCACAGCGTTGACACGGCGCAGCAACAGCAAGCTGTCTGCACCCAAAAATGCATCATCATTGTCAGGAAACAAATGTCCAATATCTCCCAGTGCCGCCGCGCCGAGCAGGGCATCCATCACGGCATGTGTCAGTACATCTGCATCACTGTGACCCAATAAGCCCTTTTCATGCGGGATGGTCACACCGCCAATGATGCAGTCGCGCCCTTCGACCAAACGGTGTACATCATATCCATGTCCAATTCTCATCGGCGCGCACGCCCTTTCAAAATAACCTCGCCAATGATGACGTCCTCCGGTGTCGTGATCTTAATATTTTCATAGCTGCCACGCGTCATGCTGACCGGCTGCCCCAGCGCCGTGACTGCACCACAATCGTCGGTCAAGTTTACACCGCTGTCAATCGCCTTTGTCAGTGCGGCACGAATCAGATCAATATCAAAACATTGGGGCGTCTGCACTGCCATAATGGTATCACGGTCAACATTCTCCATCATTTTACCCTTCTGAATGCGCTGAATGCTGTCCTTGACCCGCACAGCCGGCGCTGCCGCCGAATCCCGTTTTGCCATATTTACAGTCTCTGTGATGATATCTTCCGTAATCAACGGACGGGCTGCATCATGAATGGCAACATAACCGATTTCTTTGCCGCAGGCCAGTACGCCGTTGAGTACCGAATGCTCACGCGACGGACCGCCTTCGACAATTTTTGCCACCTTATCAATATTCCAATCCGCACACAGCGAAGCATATGTCTGCTGATCCTGCCTGCGGCACACCAAAACGATGCCGTCAATCACTTGACATGCATTAAACACCTGGAGCGTCCGGCACAAAATCGGCTGTCCTCCCAGTTCCATTACCAGTTTATTTCCTCCGCCCATTCTGCGCGAAGAACCGGCAGCTGGAATGATCGCATATACTTTTTTGCCGCGCGGCTCTACTTCCCGCCTATCCTGCGGTCTTTTTTTAAATAAATCCAGCATATTTTTCCTTTTTCCGTTCTTTTTTCTCTGTTATTTCAACCGTTTCCACAGCTGTTCGAGTCTCTGCCTTACCTCATCCCGGCTCAGACCGGCGGCAAGCATCAATTCGGAATGCAGAATGCGTTCCGCACATTCCAGCATACGTTTTTCACTTCCCGCCAATGTGCGTCTGCGATTCCTCTTCCGCAGACAACACACGACCTGCGCTACCTTCCGGATATCACCGGAACGCATGCGTTCCATGTTGTTCCGATATCTCATACCCCAATCCGACGGCTGCGGCGGCAAAACCCCGATTTCGCCGCACAAAATGCATTGTGCCTCCTGTGCACTGCAAATCAGACGCAACCCGACCTGCTGGCAACAGGCGACTGGAACATAAACCACCGCACCATCCAGAGCCAGATGCAGCACATAATATCTCTGTGTACCGCTCCCGGTCTGCCGGACGGAAATCGATGCAATGGTACCCGCGCCATGCAGTGGATGCAGCACATGGTCTCCGACAGAGAAGGTCAATTCATCACCCCTGTTTCCACCGTTCCTCTTCCGATGGATGTACAGTATGATTTCTATTATATCATACCATAATCAGACAATTCATGCAACAAAGGTCGGTTCGCACCGAGCAGAAACATCCCTGCTGCAAGCACTGTCGCATTGCGCCCCGTGTGCATCAACAACACTGCACCGCCAAAAATCAGTACACAGGTCCCACCAATTGAAAACTGTGCCAGCGCATGTTGACCCATACCGGCGGCGCGCGGCGGCAGCATCGCAAGCAAGGCAGATATTGCACA
The DNA here is from genome assembly GCA_944384655.1 of uncultured Butyricicoccus sp. Lineage (GTDB taxonomy): Bacteria > Bacillota > Clostridia > Oscillospirales > Butyricicoccaceae > Butyricicoccus_A. The sequence goes on from CALWUF010000040.1 coordinate 36,378, forward strand.
GCCGCCGTCCAGCGGCAGCAAAGGCAGACAATTGAACACAGATAACAGTACATTCGCCCCTGCTGCGGTCGTACATCCGACAGCAGAGAGTATCAACGCTGCTGCCATGCCAGCCGCAGGTCCTGCCAGCGCAATCGCACAGTCAGACCAATAGCCAAGTGATCGGTTCTGCTGGAGCACTGCGCCGCACGCAGACAGTTTGACATACTCTACCTGTCCCCCACACGCATAAATGGCCAGTATATGTCCCACTTCGTGCACCAATGCTGCACCCACGAAGATTGGAAGCACACCCTCACTGTCCAACAGACAAAATACTGCCCAAAACACATAAAACGACGGCTCTGCACGCAGCTTTGCCGTCGTCATTCTTGCTGCGCTGCGAATACTGCCACCAGCTCCTCTGACCATCCGTCCTGTGAAACTGCACCGCCCAGTACCGCAGCGGCCTTCCCTGCATCATTTTCCGGCAGGAAGGACAGCGCGCCAGACGCACGCAGCATCTGGACTGTCAGAAAAATCCCCAGACAGACCGCTGTACACCACAACGCACTCCGAATTGTCTCCCCCATTCGGTCGTCCCTCCTTCCCTGCTATGATATGCAGCGCCGTACAGAAAAAGACCGCCCGCACTGGAATATTTTCCAATGCGGTACGGTCAGGATAATCTATGGTCTATGTTTCCTGTGAAACCTGAACCAGGCGGACGCCGCCTGTAATACCAGCTTCATTTCCCAGCGTCGCACGCAAAATCGGAGTCTCACGCAACGGTGGAAATACTTTCTCACGGTAAACCCTGCGGATCGGCTCGAGCAACAGTTCACCCGCCGCCGCCATGCCGCCGCCAAACAGGAATGCCTCCGGATTGAGCACACAGCCGATGCTCGCAATTGCCGTACCCAGCGCATCTGTCGTGCGCCGGATACACGCCTGTGCCAGTGCATCGCCTGCCGCACAACAGTCACAGACATCCTTCGCCGTCAGGTTTTTTATGTCACGCATCGTGGAAGGCGCATCGCTTTCCGCCAGACGCCGCTTTGCATCACGCAATACACCGGTTGCAGAACCTGCCAATTCCAGACAGTTGTCCTTGCCGCAGTTGCATGCACCCTCGTCATGATCGAATACCGGCATATGTCCGATCTCACCCGCACCACCGACGGCTCCGGTTACAATCCTGCCGTCCAGAATGACGCCACCGCCGACACCGGTGCCCAATGTCAACAAGACAACGCTCTGATATTCACTGCCTGCGCCTTTCCACTGCTCGCCCAGCGCAGCGATGTTTGCATCATTTGCCACATAGACCGGAAGCTGTGTCAGCCCGCCGAGCACATCTGCAACATTTACCACACCCCAGCCGAGATTGATACAACCATTCACTGTACCGTCACGCAAAACCGGTCCCGGAACGCCCGCGCCGATACCAGCCACATCATTCAACGAAATGTCATGCTTCGCACAAGTCTGTACAATCGTGTCGCCAACATCAGGCAAAATATTCTCTCCGCCATTCTCTGTACGGGTTGGGATTTCCCATTTTTCAACCCAGCCGGTTTGGTCACAATACAGACCCATTTTTACCGTTGTACCGCCGATATCTGCGCCAATATAATACGGTTTCATCGTAATCCCTCTCTTTTCGACAGAATATATCCTGCTTTATTCCTGTTTATTGTACCATAGATGCACCCAAAGCAAAAGGTGTATCTCCATCTTTACAAATGAAAATACACCTGCGATTATAAGTCAAATTGTTCCAGTGCAATGGTGCGGTAGGTGCGGAATGCGCTGGGCAGCGCAATATCACGCGCCAATTGCTCCTGTGTCACCCATGTAAACAAACCATCGTCCCCTGTCTGTGCACAAAAACCAGCCATGTGCCACTCCAGATGCGTAAAGACATGTTTTGCATGAGCCAATGGTCGAATATTTGTCAACTGTACGCCGAGCTGCTCCTCCGGGTCTTCTCCCTTCAAAAAGTTCGGAAATTCCCATAACCCTGCCAAAAGCCCGCTGTGCGGGCGTTTGCGCAGTGCAAGTCTGCCGTCCTTCCACAACAGGAATACCATACGCTGTTCCACCGGTCGCTGTTTTTTCGGTGCTCGAACCGGAAACCTCTGCTCCACCCCGGCTGCGTGTGCCAAACACAACGTCTTGACCGGACAACTGTCGCACAACGGCGCACCATTCGGCAAACATATCATTGCCCCCAGTTCCATCAGCGCCTGATTGCAGTCGCCCGGACAATCCGAAGGAATGACAGCGGCAAGTTCACGCTCTGCCTGCCGCTTGACTGCCTGTGATCGAATATCCCACTCGCGCGCAAGTAAACGGGACACCACACGCAATACATTGCCATCCACAGCCGGACACGCTTGACCGCCTGCAATAGACGCGATCGCACCCGCTGTATATGGACCGATACCTGGCAGCGTGCGAAGTTCTTCACAAGTACACGGTATCTCACCGCTGTACTGTTCGCAGATCACACGCGCAGCTTTTTGTAGATTGCGTGCACGGCTGTAGTAACCGAGACCTTCCCAAAGCTTCATCAGATGTTCTTCCGGCGCTTCCGCAAGCGCCTGTACTGTCGGCAATGCGCGCATGAAACGCTCATAATACGACAGCACTGTTTGTACGCGCGTCTGTTGAAGCATGATCTCCGACACCCACACATGATACGGCGTTGGCATCCGGCGCCACGGCAAATCCCGATGTCCGGCCCGATACCAGATACATAGCGCCTGAACAGCCTGATCCAGACGTTCTATATCCATCATTTGCCTTCTGCCGCCACAAGAATCATCACAGAACGCGGCGCAAGCCAGATAATTCCACTGCGCAATACAGGCATATCTTCAACCTCTTCAATGTGATCATTTTCAGGACCGTTGAAGGTATTGACCGCGATGCGCCAGTACATATTTTCCGGCAGTTCCGGCAGTTGTACCCGATGCCCTTCCCAATGGGAATTGAGGACAATATGCACGATATCATCTTGTGTATCATCCTCGTTGCGTCCGGCAAAGGCCACGCCCACCACACGCGTATCTTCTTTATAATTGGCGTCCCATGGCTTTTCCGAGTGCAGGCTGGTCTCTGGAAAACGACTTTCTGCCGGCTTGGTATGACCGCGTAAAATCGGATGCTTTTTGCGGAAACGAATCATATACCGGAAAAATTCGTACAAAGAATGATTTTTTTCCAACAAGCTCCAATCCAGCCATGAAATTTCATTATCCTGGCAATAGGCATTGTTATTGCCAAACTGTGTATTGCCGAATTCATCACCTGCAAGGAACATCGGCGTACCACGCGAACACATCAGCACCGCAACAGCATTTTTCTGTAAGCGGCGACGCAGATCGTTGATATCCTGACGATCCGTTTCACCCTCCACGCCGCAGTTCCAACTGTGATTGTTGGATTCTCCATCTGTATTATCCCAACCGTTTGCATCATTGTGCTTCTCGTTGTACGCATACAGATCATACAATGTAAAGCCATCATGACAGGTGATAAAATTGACCGACGCGCATTCGCCGCGCTTGGTCGGCGGATACAGATCCTTTGAACCCAGGATGCGGTAGGACGCCGCCTTGGCCATGTTGGCATCTCCTTTGAGGAAACAACGCAGATCATCGCGGTATTTGCCGTTCCATTCTGCCCAGCGGTCGCCGCGTGACGGGAATGAACCGACCTGATACAATCCGCCGGCATCCCATGCCTCTGCGATCAATTTGACACCGGTAAGCAGCGGATCGGCCGCCAGCGATTCGAGCAGCGGCGGGTTGTGCATCGGTGTACCGTCCTCATTTCGTCCGAGAATGGACGCAAGATCAAAACGAAATCCATCAATACGATATTCGATGACCCAGTAACGCAGGCATTCAACAATCATCTGATGGACAATCGGATGATTGCAGTTGACCGTATTGCCGCAGCCGCTGAAATTGT
>CALWUF010000041.1 GCA_944384655.1 uncultured Butyricicoccus sp.
AATCAACGTCGAATGCCGCAGCGGTCAGGACAAATGATGTGTTGTCGCGCATGGCGCCCAGACGATGCTTATAACCTACCTGGGAGGTCTTGCCGCCGCCTACGATACCCCAACGGAAGGGTCTTTCGATTTTCTTTTCACCGATCTGCATACAAATACTTCCTTTCCTTTTCTGTCTCTTTGTTTTTACTGTTTGGGTATTGCTACCCGGGTTATAAAATCGCTCATTCAGAGACGGTTTTAACTTTAAAAATGTTTGGATTTGCTTTTGTGCAATCCAACAAAGATTGCGATAAATTTTGGTGAAATATAACGAAAAAATAGGGTTTTATTTGTTGTATTTGTTTCTTGTGTTCTTTGTGACTGTAGTATAATCTATTATTAGACAATCGTAAATAAGCATGGTTGCTGTAAAATACATTGTATTTGCTTTTTAGAATGGAGGTCTGTTTCAGTATGAAAAGTGTCGATCCCGGAATTCTGCCACAGTCCCATTGCTCTACATTTCAGCCATCCGAAAGCGCGAGGAAGTCACTGATTTATATGACATGGTGCGGGCATTATTTCTGTACGCGGCAGTATTATATGAGCCGCGAGACATATCCGTACAATTTGCTGCTGTTTGTGCGCAATGGTGAGATGGATGTGCGTTATCAAGGGAATGAATATCTGGTGCAGAAGGGTGACATCATCCTGATGAACTGTGTACATGCACATTATTATGGCGCGCACGATGGGTTGGAATTTGTGTACATTCATTTTGACGGATTGAATTCTCATGAACTGGTAGATTGGTTGGTCGACCTGAATGGCGGACCGGTTTTCCGACAGGAAAAAAATTTGGAAGTTGGCAAGGAGTTGTACGACACTGCGCTGATCCATGAGCGGGGCACGGTACAAAATGCATTGCATGTACATTTCTGGATCAATCAGTTGTTGCAAAAGCTGTCTCTGGTTGCAGTGCCGCCAGTGACGGAGGGTTCGCCAATTGACAAGGCAATCCAATACATCATCCGCAATGTCGGTGAACCGATCACGCTGGATGATCTTGCCCGGCTGACCAATTTCAGCCCATGTTATCTGTCGCACTCCTTCAAGAAACAGACAGGATATTCACCGTCAGAATATGTCATCAATACGCGGCTGGAAAAGGCGCAGCGTTTGCTGACGCATTCGCGCAAGTCTGTCAATGAGATTGCATTTGAGGTAGGATACAGTTCTGCCAGCAGTTTTATCAATGTATTTACACGCAAAGTTGGCTACACACCCAAGACGTTCCGCACCATGCAGCAAGGCGGAGGTGTGTCGGCAAAACGGGAAAACTAAAGAACCGTTCAGATGAACAAAAAAACAGCCGTTGTCGATGGGGGAACGACAACGGCTGCCTTACTTGTCATATAGGGTTGCGGTCATCATAAAATCCCAAGCTGATGACCGCGTGAAGTCCAAATCAATAGAAGAGAATCCTATGTTTTGAAGAGAAAATTTAGCTGATAGAATAGATGATCGTTGGGGGGGATTCTGTTGTCAGATTACATATAATCTGCAACATTGTCCTTGGTAACCGGCTCAAACGGTACCCAGGCGATAGAATTGCTGTAAGATTCGCCGGAATCGTCCAATGCATACTCTTCCATGCCCTTATTGATCGGATCGCCGTTGATCAGGTTCATCGCTGCAATGACAGCACCGCGACCCTGCCCCGTCGGATTTTGGAATACTGTCATTGCAAGCGAACCTTCGCTGACCGCTTGTGCGCCATCCTTGGTGCAGTCAATGCCGACGATCGGGAAGTCGATTTCAATACCGACATCCTTACAAGCTTCCACACAGCCGAGCGCCATAGCATCATTGTTTGCGATGATACAGTCGAACTCAGTACCACTGGACAGCAACGGCTGAATCATTTCCTGAGCGGTCGGACGGTCATAGTCAGCGACCAGCGGAGCAGATGCTTCCGTCGCTGTAATGCCATTGTCTTCAAGCGCTTTCAAAACGCCTGCGGAACGCTTGGTGGTAGAAACCTGACCCAGCGTACCCTGAACCATCAGGTACTTGATTTCAGTCTGACCCTTGTCCTTGAAATACTGTGCGAGATATTCACCCTGATAGTAGCCAGAGGTATCCTCGTCGGAACCAACATAGCATACGTTTTCAGCATCCAGGACATGAAGATCCGTAGGCGGACGGTTTACAAATACCAGCTTCATATCACCGGCTGCATCAACCAGGGACTGTGCGGCATCCGGATCTACCAACAGGCAGATAGCGGCTTCCTGACCTGCGTTTGCACAGGTTTCAAGATATTGAATTTGCTTTGCAGCATCGTTGGTTGCGTCCTGGGTAACGATCTGGTAGCCCAGCTGTTCAGCTTCCGCAGACATTGCCTGCTCCAGGCTGGACATGAACTCATCGCGCGATGCGATAACAAATGTCAATTCCTTCAGGTTTGAGTCGGAAGCTGCAGAACCATTGTCCGAACCGCCGCTGCAACCTGACAGCATGCCTACACTCAGCGCACCGGCCAACGCCAATGCCATCATTTTTTTCAGTTTCATCCTTGTTTCCTCTCTTTCTGTTACAAATATGACAAGTATGTAAAACGGAGCAGCAGATGATATGATTTTTAAAATGCCGTTCCGATATTACCAAAATACGAGATGTTCTTTTTGGGTACTGAATTATTGTTGAGTTAATTATATTCTGTTTGTGGAAAAAGTAAATGCGTCTTTTTGTTGGATAATTCATTGAATTTGCGCATTCAAAACAACAAGATTATGAAATGGATAAAGATTGATGGAATCTGCGAAAAAGTTCATCTATTTTTAGAATTATATACATAATGGAATATAATGGAAATGAACGGCTCGCAAAAAACACTCATTAGGATGTAGTGCAGATTGAAATGGATTCTGCCGGGGTATGTATAGCAGGTACTGGATGAGACTGGAAAAATAAAAAAATCATGTAAAATAAAGTTACAAGTGGTTTACAAATCCGTAAAAATTTGTTACTCTGATAGCAAGTGATTGGTGTAATACATTCAATGAGAGGAGTTATCAGTTGTACATGAAGAAAATGCATCGAATTGGTGCGGTGCTTCTGACAGCGTCCATGAGCATCAGTATGGCGCAGACTGCTGTGCTTGCAGTCGATGCGGTACAGACAGATGTTACTTGGCAGCAGACAGCAGCGCAGACATTTACCCGGTTTGCAGGCGCCGGCACGCAGATTGCAGAGGTTACCTTTTCATTTGGACAGGCGGAATCAGAACTGACTGCACAGATGCCGCAGACACTCACTGTTTATCTGTCAGATGGCACAACAGCAGAGATTCCGGTAAGTTGGGTATGCCTCGGCGATTATACAAACACCGATGATTTTTATTATCAATATGTTCCGCAGTGGGATATGAGTGCATATGCGCCGGAAGGTGTGCTTGACAGTACGAGCGGCGTACCATATGTGCTGGCACGGCGTGTCGATACCGCAGCGTCTACGGAGCAGGATCGCGTTTCACAAAAGAACGCATTGCACAGCAATGTGTATACAATTTTCAATTTCCTCATCAAGGAATGCGGATTCAACGCAGCAGCAGCTTGCGGTGTGATTGCCAACATTGAGTGCGAGTCCAATTTCAATCCCAATTTGTGGGGAGACAACGGCACGAGTTATGGTATCTGCCAGTGGCACAATGAGCGCTTGACTGCCATGCAGAACTGGTGCAGCAGCAACGGCTACGATTGGAAGACGTTAACAGGTCAGTTGAATTATTTGAAAAAAGAGTTGTCCGCCAACACAAGTAAGTATTTGTGGAACGGTTTGACCATTGCCAATAAGATGAAGGCAAAGGCAAATACGGCAGACGGCGCATACAGCGCGGGATATGACTGGTGTTATTATTATGAAGTACCGGCAAACAAAGAATCCCGTTCCGTTGAGCGCGGGAATCGCGCAAAAAATACATATTGGCCGCAGTTAAAGGATTCCAGCGTTACAGATGATTCGGATAAAACAGAATCCGGTGCAGTCTATTCTATTTTTTCTGATGTAAAGAAAGGCGCCTGGTATTGTACACCGATTCAATATGTCTATGACAATCAAATTATGACTGGTACGAGCAAGACGACCTTCCAGCCGAACGCCTCAATGAATCGTGCCATGGCAGCAACGGCATTGTATAAACTGTCTCAGAGCAACAGTAAATTTAAACTCAGCTCAACCAATAGCGAAAACTTTTCCGACGTGTCGTCCAGCGCGTGGTATGCACAGGCGGTGAAATGGGCGGCCGGCGCAGGGATTATCAAGGGATACAGCGAGACGAAATTTGGTCCATCCGATCAAGTGACACGTGAACAGTTCGCAACAATCCTCTATGCGTATGCGAAAAAACTCGGCTGCAATGTATCCGCTTCAGCATCGCTCGGCAGCTATTCGGATAGCGGAAACATTTCCAGCTATGCAACAACTGCAATGAAATGGGCGGTTGCAGAGGGGATCATGAGCGGAAGCAATGGAAAACTTCGACCGAAAAGTTCGCTGACTCGTGCGGAATCAGCGGCAATGATCCGGAGCTTTGCAGCTACCGTTGACTGATAAACAAAACAGTCGGAATTGTTGAAATTCCGGCTGTTTTTTCGTGTAGATTCCTTTGTCAAAGCGTAAAAAAGACAGGCGGCTGGGTGATACAGCTGCCTGTCTGGGGTTATGGGGATTTATTATAGTATAAATGCGATCAGGTTTGTGAAACGGCTTCTGTTTGCGTTCCAAACAGCTTGCGAATGCCCATGGCGGCAACGACAACGCCAAGTGCGAATAGCAGTACAGCAAATACCAATTGGAGACAATCGCCAAAGGGGTTGACCGAAGTGCTGCTGAACAGACCGGATGTCAGAGATACTATCTTGAGTGTCAGTGCAGTGAAGGTGATGCCCAGCATACAGATCATCGGGAACCACAACATAAAACCTTTCCGATGTGTGTGTTTGAGGAAAACTGCGCATGCAATCAATGACAATGCGCCCAGGAGTTGATTGGCAGAGCCGAACAGAGGCCAGATATTGGCATATCCGATCTTTGCCAGAGCAAATGCCAAAATTAATGTAGCGGCGGTTGCAACATATTTGTTGGAGAAGAATTTGGCAGATGGCGACAGGTTATCCATGTTGGTATCCGCATCAACAAAAAATTCCTGAAAAGACAGACGACCAACACGTGCAACGGAATCCAGTGAAGTCAGACCAAACGCTGAAACTGATAACAGGATGAGTGTGGAAGAAATAGATTCCGAAATACCCAGCTTAGCCAGGAAAGTAGCAATTGCGGATGCAAAGATCTGCGGAGGCGTACCTTCCGGCAATGTGGCGCCGGTTGCGAGAAAACCAACGCATACCAGAGAGATAACAGCCAACATACTTTCCATCAACATAGCGCCGAAGGAAACAGGCAGCATATCGCGTTCGTTTTTGATCTGTTTGCTTGCCGTGCCGGAGGATACCAACGAATGGAAACCGGAGATTGCGCCGCATGCAATGGTGACAAACAGCGTTGGGAACAGATAAGAACCATCGACATGAAATGCAGTAAATGTCGGGAGATTCATTGTCGGATTGTAGACAATGATACCGACCACAGCAGCGACAATCATAACAACGAGCAGATAGCTGTTGAGATAATCACGAGGCTGGAGCAGCGCCCAAACCGGAACGACAGATGCAATAAAAATGTAAATAAAGATAAACAGATGCCAAAAATGTGTTGTTTGGTAAATCGGCAATGCCAGACCCAAGGCGATGCAACCGACCAGCAGAACAATGGCAACGATGGTATTTACATAAGCGGGCAGATGGGTATACTTGAGGAAAAAGCCCAGGAAGACAGCTGCTGCAATAAACAGGATACTCGTGGTAGCCACGGATGCGTTGGAAGCGATCAGGTTTCCCTCTGTAGTGAAGCCGTTGAATGTACCGGCCACGATGTCTGCAAATGCTGCCACAACGAGAATAGAGAACAACCAGCAGAACAACAGGAACAATTTTTTGCCCAATTTGCCGACATAGAGTTCAATAATCACACCGATCGAATGACCTTTGTTTTTAACGGAGGCGAACATAGCGGAAAAGTCCTGGACTGCGCCGAAGAATACACCGCCCAACAGGCACCACAACAAAACAGGTACCCAACCGAAAATTGCCGCCTGGATTGGACCATTGATCGGACCTGCGCCAGCGATAGAAGCGAACTGATGACCAAAGACAACGCCGCGGTCTGCCGGGACATAATCTACGCCATCTTCCAATTCATACGCAGGTGTCTTTGCCTTTGGATCAACCCCCCAGGTTTTGGCAAGCCATTTGCCATACAACAAATATGCGCCGCCAAGTACGACAATGGCAAGCACCATCATGGTAAGACCATTCATAATAAAAGCACTTCCTTTGGTTAAAAATTCTCCTTTGATTCCCGAAAACAGAAACAGCCCCCGTCTCCGACGGGAAAAATCCGTTGGAGACGGAGGCTGGAATTTTTCCTCCGCGATACCACTCCAAATTGCCGTAGAATACGGCCTCTCTGCCGCAACTGCGGACAACCATTTGCCGCAAGTGCGTTTCCCGATAACGGCGGGATACCGAACCGTATTACTGGACTGATAAAAAATCAGTTGTTGTGCGGTCTGCTCGCAGGGGATAAATCTGTCTGTGTCCTACCGCCTCACACCATCCGGCGGCTCTCTGAAAGATCCAGTCAGTCAGATCCATGTTCCTGTTCACTGCATTTTGAAAATCTGGGATTGTTTTCAAGTATATGCCCGAAGTAGATAAAAATCAATGGAATAATTAACAAAATATTTACATCTCAACAAAGATGTGTGGGGCATATTGGCGAAAACAACCACAAAAGGCTCAAAAATCATCATGTTCACACCAAAAAGTTCAAAAAATCCGGCTTTTCATTTTCAAATGATTGTGGTATAATACCCCAAGACTGAAATCCGAAGCGAGGAGATGCGAGAATGAATATTTGGCATGATTTACAGCCGGATATGATCCGTAAGGAAGAATATACCGTGTTTACGGCCAACAGTATGGGGAGTACAGCGCGTCTGTCGTTTGATGGAGAAGCCGGTCTGTTGTGCTTGGATCACTTGAGCGATTCCAATATCGGCGCACCCAACAATACCGGGTTTATACCGCGCACATATACAAAGCATGGATTGCCGATTGAGACCATTCTGCTGTGCAGCCAGCCGTTGCCTGTGATGACATTGGTGCGCTGCCGTCCGGTGGGTATGATTGTATTGCATTTGGAGGATGGCGATACGCGCAATTATATGATTTCCGCTGCTTGCGCCGATGAATTTTGGGGTTCATGCCTGACAGTGGATGAAATTCCGACTACAAATCGGAAGGCGATGGTGCGTTATCTGCGTTATGACCAGCAGCTTGTGCGCCGTCCGGTACGTACAACGGAGTTTTGTGGTCTCGAACAGGCAGAGAAATATTTTGATGCCTGCCAAAAGGAGTATCTGTTCCGCTATTGCGGGAGAATCCAGCCGCAGGACTGAGAAAAGGAAAATAGATGGGGGAGGTTGCAGGATCTCCCCATTTTTGTGCCGGTGTCAGCTTCCAAAATCCTCCAGGAAAGAGGTCAGCTCCTGTTCGGAGTACAGGGGGAAACCCTGCTGCATCAATTTCTGATCGTATTCGCGAAGAGAGGAAAGGCGGATGTCCGTCACCTCAGTCGCCGTATCCGAACCATAGGGATAGATGGCAAGTACGCCGTCGGCGACGCGCACCATGTACAACGGCTGGGTTTCCTGTTCCTGTGTGGTGAGTGCATCGGAAGCTGTGACAGCCGGCTCGGAGAACTGTTGCCATAGCAGCATGGAGAACAAAGTTGCGCAGCACACGGACAGCGCGATAACAGTTTTTTTCATGACAGGTTCCTCCTCTGGAACATCGCCGCAGTATGATTTCACGGCGGAGCGGTAAAAAACAGTATGGAAAATATCCAAAATCTGTTGCTTGCTTTGTTACAGTTTCCCCGAAATTTTGGAGATTATACCGGGAATTGCAACTTTGTGTGGATTTTGAAGCAAATTATGGTATAATAAATAACAGGGACATTTTGAAACAATTTGGTCGTGAAACGGCGACGCAGGAGGGAACAAATTTGGCGAAGAACCGAAATAAAAAAAGCAAAGCCAAACGAGTTGGATTTGTTATACTGACGCTGTTTCTCATTGGTCTGACAACAGCAGCAATGTGCATCGGCGCATTTGTGTTGTATCTGAACATCGTGATTATGCCCGAGGCGGATTTGGATATCAGCAGTCTGTCCATGAAGTTCAATAGTGTCATTTATTATGAAGATGACAACGGAGAGCAACAGGTGTTGCAGAAACTTGCCAGCCAGGAAAACCGCGAATGGGTGGATATGGAACAGATCCCTGACAATCTGGCCAAGGCATTTGTTGCCATCGAGGATCAGCGCTTTTATGAGCACAACGGCGTGGATTGGAAGCGCACGTTCGGCGCAGCACTCAACTGGATACTGCCGATAGGCTCCGGTTATGGCGGCTCCACGATCACGCAGCAGTTGGTCAAGAATATGACGGATGATGACGATTACTCGGTCAAACGAAAGATTACCGAGATTATGCGCGCATTGGCGCTGGAGAAAAAGATCAATGACAAGGATACAATCCTTGAGCTGTATATGAACATCATTTATTTTGGTCAGAATTCCTATGGCGTACAGACTGCGGCAAAGACTTACTTTGACAAGTCAGTCAGTGAATTGGATCTTGCGGAGTGCGCGTTGATTGCCGGGTTGACCCAAAATCCCGCGCAGTACAACCCGTTCAAATATCCGGAAAATGCCAAGGAACGGCAGGAAGTTGTGCTGTTGCAAATGTACGAGCAGGGATATATCTCGCAGAGTGAATATAACGATGCTGTAGAGAAAGAACTGGTTTACCGTGAGGCGACCTCTGACAGCCAGAGCAGCGGACCGTATTCGTATTTTACCGACATGGTCATCACCGATGTCGTCAACGATTTGCAGGAGCAGTTGGGGTATTCCGAATCGTATGCGCGCACACTGACTACAAGCGGTGGTCTGTCAATCTATGCGACAATCGATCCGGATGTACAGGAAACAATGGAAGATGTCTATGAGGACAGCAGCAATTTCCCGGATATTTCAGAGGACGGCGAACAGCCGGAGTCTGCGATGATTGTGCTTGATCCGACCAACGGAGAGATTCTCGGTGTAGTCGGCGGGCGTGGGGAAAAGACGGATAGTCTTGTGCTCAACCGCGCCACCCAGAGCACCCGGGCGCCTGGCTCGTCCATCAAACCGATCAGTACGTATGCACCTGCCATTGATCAGGGCTTGATTACGCCGTATTCCGTCGTTACAGATATGCCGGTGTTTAACAACAGCGGTTCGGCATGGCCGAGAAATGAAAACCGCCGCTATGACGGACAGACGACGATTATGCAGGGCGTTGCAGATTCCACGAATACCGTTGCGGTACAGGTGCTCAAAATGCTGACTCCGCAGTCCGCCTATAATTTTATGACGGAAAAGCTCGGTTTCACAACATTGGAAGATGCAGATGTCGATTATGCACCGATGGCTCTCGGCGGTCTGACGCAAGGCGTGACCGTGCGCGAGATGGCGCAGGCATATACTGCGCTGGCCAACTACGGAAATTATTCGGAAGCAATCAGCTATACCAAGGTAGTAGACGCCAATGGGCAGACCATTCTCTCCAATGAAGATAACACCACAACACAGGTGTTTGAACATCCGGAATTCACGCCATACTATATCAATGACATGCTGACCAATGCGGTTGAAAACGGTACGGGAACATTGGCGCAGATCAATGGCATTGACGTTGCCGGCAAGACCGGCACCACGACCGACAACAAAGACCGTTGGTTTGCAGGGTATACGCCGTATTATGTCGGCGTCACATGGTTTGGTTATGACGAACACTATGGTCTCCCAAGCCTGTCGCCGAACCCGGCGGTGTCCGTCTGGTCAGAGGTCATGGACCGGCTGCACGAGGACAAGGAAGACAAAAGCTTCCAAGAACCTGAGGAAGACAATTTTGTAGAAGCAACCTATTGTCTGGACAGTGGTCTGGATCCGGTGCGTGCCTGTCGCGGCGATGTGCGTGGAAGCCGGATTGATGTGGGCTGGTTCTATAAGGATCATGTGCCGGAGGACAATTGTAACCTGCACAAATGGCGCTACAGCTCGGCTTCGATGCTTGACTTGACGCGGTTGTTCCCGCTGTATGTCGAAGTGACAGACGAATACTATTGCTATGAGGGCAGCAACGACCCGATCGGCGAAGGTCAGCGTGTCAGCAGCCCGAATGGTCACTATAGTCCGCCGGTTGTGCGTCCGACAAGACCGTCTACATCGGATGAATCCGATGAAACGACAACGGATGAAACCGATGAAGAAGAAACGACACCAGAAGAAACAACCCCAACAGAGTCTTCGGAACCGGAGTTGCAGATACGAAGTACACTGGAACAGATACACGCCTGGTGGGAACAGTTGACCGCATCGTAAAGATGCATATCTGTATTGATATAATTTGTTAAACAGGGATGCTGCCGGAACCATTCTGGCAGCATTCTTGCCATTGTAAAGGAGTATATATCTGTATGCAAAAATGGAAAACACTGATGCGCAGCAGTCCGCTGCGCATGGCTGTGTGTGCCGCATGGATGGCGGCGGCGTTTATGGGACTTGAGGTTTTTATGCGCCATTACATCTGCCATGATCTGGTTTATCCATTGGTATTTTCCGCCGTGTGGGCAGCATTGTTGACTGCCGTTATCCTGTTGTTTCCGCCGCGCAGCGGGAAACTGTTGTTTGGCGTACTGTATTTTGTCATGATGATTTATGCGGTAGCGCAGGCGGGATATTATCAGATTTTTGGCAAAATGATGTGGCTGACAGATATCCGGTATGCCAGCGAGGGCGCCGAGTTTGCAGGTTCGGTGTTTGCCTTTCTGTCAAAAGGGTTTTATATTTCCATTGTGATGATGATCGCCATCGGCGTCATCGGTGTCCTGTTGGTTCCACCGGCAAAACGCCGTTGGTATTCCCGTGTGGTTTGTGCCGTTGTCATTGTTGCTGCCTGTGTGGGATTGTATAAGCTGCCGGCGCAGGTATTCAAAGCGGATGACGATCTTTGGGGAGCACAGGATGAATACCGCCGTGCGTTGTCGCTGGAAGGTGCGTATCATATCATGTATGATGCGCGCAAGGTTTACCGCATCTGCGGTCTGTATCAGTACACCATGCGTGATATTTACAAACACTTTATTGTGCCGCATACGCCTGCGTATGCCGCAGAACTGGAACAGGACCGCGAAACGATTGACGCATATTTTGCTGCGCGTGGGGATGCCCAGGCTAATGATATGACCGGTCTGTTCGAGGGTAAAAATATCATTGTTATATTGCTGGAGAGCATGGATGATTGGATGATTGACGAGGAAGTTACGCCGAATATCTGCCGGATGATGGAGGAAGGCATCAATTTTACCAATATGTACACGCCAGGATATGGCGGTGTGCGCACGTTTAATACCGAATTTTGTGTCAATACAGGCATTTATTTGCCGACAGATGGCAATCTGGCGTTTTCTTATTGTACAAATGATTTTTCACAAAGTTTGCCGAATCTGTTCCGTGCACGCGGTTATTCGGCGGAATCATTCCACTACAACCAGCCGATTTTCTATAATCGCGGCGTTATGCATCCGGCGATGGGATTTGAAGAATATGTCAGTTACTCTGATTATGTGTCAGACGGTACGGATTCTGCGCTGTTCAGCGATACGTTCCAATTTGACAATGAAGCAGTGTGTGAGAAGTTTTTCGGTGGGGACAGCGAGAGCGGACAATTTTGCAGTTTTCTGATTACACGTTCCGCGCATATGCCCTATACCTATGATGATGAGCTCAGTGTGTACGCGCTGGAGCAGTATCCGGAATTTGAGGGCAAGACCGGACATGAGGAAATTGACTGCTTACAGGCAAAAGCGAAGCTGGTGGATGATATGTTCGGTGAGCTGGAACGCAAGCTGGAACAGACCGGTCATTTGGATGACACAGTTGTCGTAGCGTTTTCTGATCACTACGTATATGGCATGACGGATAAGGACAAGCTGTATGAGGAATCAGGCGTGGACAACGCATTGCTTGTAGAAAAAACGCCGTGTTTTATCTGGGCAAATGATATGCAGCCTGTAACGGTGGATAAGACATTGAATACAGCAGATATCCTGCCGACTGTATGCAATCTGTTTGGCATGCAGGGAGAATATAACTATCTCGGTCAAGATGCATTTGATGAAAACTATGATGGCTATGCGATTTTTCCGGGCGGCGATTGGATCAGTGGCGGCGTGTTGTATCGTGACGGCGCGGTGGTAAAAGAATTTTATGACGGCGCAGCCGATGAAGTCGATATCGATGCGATGAATCAAACGGCGCAGAATTTTATTGATATCAGCAATTTGCTGCTCAAATGTGACTATTATGCAAAAAATCATGCGCAATAAAAGAAATTGATTGCATTGAAGCGCTTTCTATAGTATAATATCCTTGCATGTGAAAAAACGATGTTCCGCGTGGCTGCGCTAGCTGGGACGTCAGCGGTGTCCTGTACCTGTAATCCGCTATAGCAGGAGTGAATCCCGACCCGCGGGCGGCGCGTGTATTGTTTGACCTGGATCGAATGGCGATGAAGATTCGGTCCTGCGCAACATTGGACTGTGAACCATGTCAGGCGGGGAACCGAGCAGCATTAAGCAGAACCCGGTGTGTGCCGCAGGAACGCCGAGTCCGAGCCGGACGGCACAGGTACCAGATATTACGTTTCGTTCAAAGGTCGGTGCGCGGTCGCGCGGAGCATCGTTTTTTTCATGTGAAACAGCAGACAAACGGGCAATTTCGATTGCCCGTTTTTCCGATTTTCGGGAAAGGAGAGACGCATGTACCAGGCATTGTACCGCAAATGGCGCCCGACTCGGTTCGCTGATGTTGTGGGACAGCAGCATATTACGGATACCCTGCGTGCACAACTGGAGAGCGGACGATTGTCACATGCGTATCTGTTCACCGGCACGCGCGGCACTGGCAAAACAACCTGTGCCAAAATTCTGGCGCGTGCAGTCAATTGTACCAATCTGCAAAACGGTGATCCGTGTGGAGAATGCCCTTCTTGTCGAGGCATTCTCGATGGCAGTGTGCTTGATGTTGTCGAAATTGATGCGGCGTCCAACAATGGCGTCGATAACATCCGCGATATCCGCGATGAAACGCGCTATACGCCGGCAACGGTCAAAATGCGCGTGTACATCATCGATGAGGTTCATATGCTGTCACAGGGTGCATTCAATGCGCTGCTCAAGACGTTGGAGGAGCCGCCCGCACATGTGCTGTTCATCTTGGCGACGACAGAGATCAACAAAGTACCTGCTACCATCCTGTCACGCTGTCAACGGTTTGATTTCCGCCGTATTTCATCTCGAGATATTGCGCAACGGCTGATTGAAATCGCTGAACAGGAGGGCATTGCACTGACGGAAGGCGGTGCGCAGATGATTGCGCGCCTGGCAGATGGTGCGCTGCGCGATGCGCTGTCCATTCTTGACCGCGCCGCTGCGGGAAGCCGTGCGCCGATTGACGAGGAACAGGTTGCATCCGGCGTTGGTATTCTGGCAGGTGATACGGCGGTCGATTTGATGAAGCATATCCTGGCTGGCGATCTGACGGCGGCAATCGGTCAATTGGCAGAAAGTTATACCGCCGGACGTGAGCTGGGTGCAGTGCTCGATCAATTGCTCGGGTTGATTCGTGACATGCTGCTCATTCAGACAAGCAAAAACGATGTCGCTGCACTGCTGTCCCCGGCGTATTCAGCCCAAACAGTACGGCGTCTGTGTGAAGGTGTACCTGCGTCGCGGCTGCTTGCGTATACGCGAATTTTGCAGGAAGCGCTCACACGTATGCCGCATGCGGCAAACCGCCGCATTGAGGCTGAACTGTGCGTGGTACGGCTGTGCCGGTTGACAGCGGACGATTATGACACACTGAGCGGGCGTGTGGAGGCGTTGGAGGAAAAGCTGGCGCACGGTGTACCTGTTGCGATGTCTGCGATGCATCAGGCATCGGACGATGGATTCCCATCGGATATGGATGTTCCCCCGCCGAATGATCATGATTTGCCGCCTTGGGATGATATGGAGCTGCCTGCGCCGCAGAAACCGGCAAAACAGCCCGAAAAGCTGGTGTGCAGCCCGCAATGGAACGATATCATGCTGGAGGCAAAAAAATTGCTGCCGATGAGCAAATTTGCGCAATTGACGTTTGCCAAAGGCGTGCTGTATGGCAGCGATTTGCTGGTCGTGTGTGAAGATTCATTTACCTATGAACTGTCCAATGAGACGCATGTCAAACAGGCATTGGCACAGGCTGCACAGACGGTCATGGGGAAAGAATACCGCGTAAAGGTATTGGAAGAAAGCAATGTCAGTACATTGTCCACGAAGGCGAATCCGGTTGACGATATCATCCGACGTGCCGGAGAGCTGGACATTGCATGTGAAATAGACGATTGACAGGAGGATATAAAGTAATGGCAAAGGGTTTTAAGAGCCGCGGCATGAGCGGCAGAGGGGGCGCAATGGGCGGCATGAACATGAACGCCATGATTAAGAAAGCGCAGAAGATGCAGGAAGAAATGGTCAAGGCACAGGAAGAACTGGGCAAAAAGGAATACACAGCGACTTCCGGTGGCGGCGCAGTGACAGCAGTTGTCAAGGGATCGAATGAGGTTGTCAGCCTGAAGCTCAATCCGGAAGTTGTCGATCCGGATGATATTGAAATGCTGGAAGATTTGATTGTCACAGCGATAAATCAGGCACTCAAAACTGCGGATGAAGAGAGTGCGGCAATCATGCGTCAGGCAACGGGCGGCGGCATGCCGGGTATGTTTTAAGCATTCATGAAATTTTTTGCACCATCGGTGGAAACGCTGATCGATGAATTTGCCAAACTGCCTGGCATTGGACGCAAAACGGCGCAGCGGTTGGCGTTCCATGTGCTCAATTTGCCGAAGGAACAGGCAGATGCATTGGCGCAGGCGATCACAAACGCCAAACAGACGGTACATCTGTGCCCCAAATGTCAAAATCTGACGGATGAGGCGCTGTGTCCGATCTGTTCAGATGCGGCGCGTGATACGCATATGATTTGCGTGGTTGCCGATCCCAAAGAGGTCCTTGCGTTCGAGAAAACACGCGAATATCACGGATTATATCATGTGCTGCACGGCACGATTTCCCCGCTCAATCACATTGGTCCGGATGATTTGCGCATTCGTGAATTGCTGCACCGTGTCGCGGAGGAGGACATTCAAGAGGTCATCCTTGCGACCAATCCGGATACAGAGGGTGAGGCGACGGCAATGTATCTGGCGCGGCTGCTCAAGCCATTCCACATTCGCATCAGCCGTCTGGCTTATGGTATCCCGGTCGGCGGACAATTGGAATATATCGACGAAGTGACGCTGATGCGAGCCCTCGACGGCAGACAGAGCATCGAGTGAATAGACAGCAGACGGATTCCCATGAGAGTCCGTCTGCTTTTTTGTCCGATATTGTACCAGTGGCGTGTCAATATCGTGATAGAATTCTGCTGTGTAGCTGTGGTATAATCGCAGGGACAGAGGAGGAGAATGTGATGCAACAAAAAAGCTGGAAGATGATGTCAAAACAACAACGGTATTTAATCTTTGATATTTTTATTGCATATTTTGCGATGGGATTATATCTCATTCTCATCGGCTCGGCATTGCCGCTGATGAAAGCGGAATATGGCATCAGTTATCGCGTTGGCGGACTGATGATGTCTGCACAGCAGGTCGGCTATTTGGTCATCGGTGTGTTTATCAGTATGATTGCGCGGCGATTTCCTGTAAAGACCGTTTATTTGAGCTTTGGCATTTTGGCGTTTGTCGGTCTTGCGCTGATGATGGTGACAGGCAATCCGTTTGTACTGTTGTTTGCCATGCTGTTGACCGGTATCTGTAAAGGCAGTACATGTAATTTTGGCAATCAGTTTGTCAGTACGCTGTCAGGCGGCAATGCGAGCCTGCTCAATTTGTCACAGGCATTTTTCGCCGTCGGCGCCTGTGCGGCGCCTCTGGTGGCGATGCTGTGTGGGGCGTCATGGCGGTTGTCCTTCGCCATTACGATTGCCGTCGGCGTTGTGATGTTTGTACATGGTCTGCGCGTTGAGATCGGATCGGATGCCTATATCCGGGAAGAGAGTACCCAAACCGTTGATTTTAGTTTTTTGCGCACAAAAATTTTCTGGATGTGCGCGATTATCCTGCTGTGCTATCTGGCCATCGAAGGTTCAGTTATGGGTTGGTTGGTTACTTATTTTGTGGATTCCGGGGCTACGGATGAGTCCACGGCACAGCTATTGGCAACAGCGCTTTGGGGTGCACTGTTGGTCGGACGATTTGCGAGTGCATGGTTGTCCACACGGTTCCGCCCGCACCACATGATCGCAGTGATGTCGCTGGGTGTTGCATTGTGTTTCACTGGTTTGATGATGAGTCATACGATGATTCCAATGGCGGTAAGCACCATCGGTCTTGGTTTATTTATGGCAGGCATGTATGGCACGACATTGGGAGGCAGTGAAAATCTGATGGAAAAATATCCGATGTGTATGGGTATGTTCATCGCCGTTCCGGGAATTGGCGCGGCGCTGACACAGAGTGCCATTGGCACAATTGCGGACAGCATCGGCATCCGCGGGGGCATGTGTTTTTTATATGTATTGGTTGTGGTTCTGCTTGTTGCAACGGCATTGTTTTTTGTGTATCACAACAGAAAGACGGAACAATAAAAATACAGAGCGGACGTCCGGAGACGTCCGCTCTGTCTGTATATAAGCAGAAATCGTTACTCAATGGCAATCCGACGGGACTGTGGCAGTACCTGTTGCTGTTTTGGAAGGGACAGCTCAAGAATGCCGTTCTGATACGATGCAGAAATGGCAGATTCATCAATACCAGAGATATCGAAAGAGCGGCGGAACGAACCATATCGGCGTTCACGGCGGATATAATTGCCTTTGTCGTCCTTCTGGTCATTGGTTTCGCTGTGTTCGGCGGAGATGGTCAGGATGCCATCCTTGATATCGAGGTTGATGTCCTCTTTATGAAAGCCCGGCAGTTCAGCGTCAAGCACATACTTGTCACCTGCGTCACGGATGTCGGCGCGGAATGCCGGCAGATCGACATTGCTGTTGCCAAAGAAGCTGCGCTCAAAATTGTCAAATACATTAAACAGATTGCGGTCACGGTATTCAAATGGAATCATTCCAAACATAAGTCATCGTCCTTTCACAATAAAAATGATGCAAGATAAAATGGTGGAGAATGGATGCGACATGTTAGCAGTTAGCAAACCTGAGTGCTAACAATAGGGAAACTGTACCTGTGTCATGGGACACGCCTTCTTTCTTCTGCGACCCGGAGGTTGGTATTTCCGGTGCGTTGTTTTTTTGTATGACTATAGTATAGGCGGGGATTATGAATAAAATTCGCAAAATATGTGACAAATTTGTTAAAATTAGCACTCTTATAATTAGAGTGCTAATTTATGTTTGGTCACGTCCGCCATGCAGTGATTCAAGGTATTTTTTGCGGTAGCGAATGGGCGTCGTGCCGACGATGCGGGTGAACAGGGAATTGAAATAGTTGGTATTGTCATAGCCGACCATGGTTGCGATGTGTGTTGCGGAATAGTCGCTGGAGATTAAAAGCGTCTGAGCGAGTCCAATGCGGCGGCGGATGGCGTATTGAATGGGGGAATAGCCGGTTGCGTTCTTAAATGTATGTGCGAGATACGGCACGGAGCACGACATAGCCTGTGCAATGTCCTCCAATTGGAGCGGTTCCGTGTAGTGTGCGTCAATATACTCTTTGATGCGGGTTGTCAACCGGGAGGCTGTGTCGGAGATGTGTTCTTCCTGAGGAGTTGTTGGCATTTGCGCCGCCAACATGAGCAGGGATGTCCCCATGAGCTGCACCGTGAGCTGATCGAATGAATTGCTGTCATATCGGGCGAGAATTTGTTCTGCGAGATCGCGCAGAAAACGGAACATGCCCTGTGACGGGCGCACATGTGGGCTATCCTGTGGGATAAAATGATTTTCCGGCATGCCGCGAAAATGGACATCGGAGAAACCAAAACAATAGGTACCAATTTCTGTGTCATAGTTGGATACAACTTCGTGCAATTCACCTGCGTTGTAATAGATGAGATCGCCTTCCTGAATCACATAGGAAAACGAATCGATATTATATGTGCCGAAGCCGCGATAGCACAACAACAATTCGCACAATGAGTCGTGTCCATGCATGGGACGGTCATGTTTTTTGCGCCCATAATCCTGTCGGTTCGCGTAGACCAGCGTAGGCAGACGGTTGTCTTCAAAGACATTTGCGAGGGCGGTATTCGCTTGATTCATGGGAGATTGCTCCTTTCATCTGTGGGTGACAACAAGATAGTGTAGTATCCAAAAAACAAAGCCGAAATTTGTGCAAAATGATGGTAGGATGCGCAGTCATCCAGACAACATACTGGAGGTCAGACGGAAAAATACGAGTATAATAAAAGCATAACACAGGAAAACAACACAGTCAATCGAGAGAAAAGGCATAAAGATACAGCAGGAACGAAGTGAAACAACGCAAAAATCCCGGGAATATACAGGGATACAACAAGATTCCGAGTTTTTTCTGCGGGATGGAAATACAATTGATGAGAAAGAAGGAGTGTACAAATCATGAGTATGAACATTTGTGGAGCGCCCAGCTGCTGGGGTGTTGATGACCCAAAGAATCCGTACTTGCCACCTTGGCAGAGAGTGCTTTCTGAAGCCAGCCAAGCGGGATACCGCGCCATTGAGCTTGGTCCATGGGGGTATATCCCGAATGATGTCGATACTGTGGCAGCAGAATTGGAAAAAAATGGGCTTGCCATTGTTGTCGGCACAATTTTCCACGATCTGGTTGACCCGGAAAATCAGCCGGGTGTTCTTCAGGCAGTGGATGATATCTGCAAATTGATTACGGCTCCGAAAATGCCGAAGCTGCCGGTACATGAAGGGCAGAAATGGCCGACGCCATACCTGACGGTTATGGACTGGGGTCACGACGAACGCGACTATGCAGCAGGTCATTCCGACACTGCGCCGCGCATGTCAGAGACAGAGTGGGCAGCCTTTGTCAAAAATGTCCGTGCAGTTTGCGACCGTGCAAACAAATGGGGGGTACGTCCGGTTATCCATCCGCATGCCGGTACATATATTGAATTTGCCGATGAAATCGAAGCGATTACCCGCGATATCCCATATGAAGTTGCAGGTCTGTGCCTGGATACCGGTCATCTGTATTATTCCGGTATGGATCCGGTCGAGTACCTCAAGAAGTATCAGGACAAGCTGGATTATGTTCATTTTAAGGATGTCGATGAAGCGGTTTATCGTGAGGTTTTGGGTGAGCATATCCGATTCTTTGATGGCTGCGGCAAGGGTGCTATGTGCCCGATCGGTACAGGCGCACTGAATTATCCGGCAATCAAGCAGGCGCTTGAAGAAATTGGCTATAGTGGTTATATTACCATCGAGCAGGAGCGCGATCCGCGCAATTCTGACACGTCTTTGCGCGACGTCAAGCGCAGTGTAGATTATCTGAAGTCGGTTGGATATGCAATCTAAACGATTGATACAACAATAGAATTTGAGGAGGAAAATACCATGATTAACGGTTCTAAGGTACTGGATCATCCGATCCGTTGGGCAATGGTCGGTGGCGGCAAGGGCAGCCAGATCGGTTATATCCATCGTTCGGCGGCACTGCGCGACAACAACTTCCAGCTCGTTGCCGGTGCATTCGACATCAACCCGGAGCGCGGCATGGCATTCGCTGCTGAACTGGGAGTTGCCCCCGATCGCTGCTATCCGGATTATAAGACCATGTTTGAAGAAGAAGCAAAACGTGAAGACGGTATTGAAGCGGTTTCTATCGCAACTCCGAACGGCATGCATTACGTTGTGTGCAAGGCTGCACTGGAAGCAGGGCTTCATGTTGTTTGTGAAAAGCCGTTGTGTTTCACCTCTGAAGAGGCGGAAGAGCTGGTCGCTCTGGCAAAGGAAAAGAATCGAGTTGTCGGTGTTACATACGGTTATTCCGGTCATCAGATGGTTCAGCAGGCGCGTCAGATGATTAAACATGGTGATCTCGGTGACATCCGTGTCATCAACATGAGCTTTGCATTTGGCGGCTATAACTATAAGATTGAAGAGACCAACCCGGCAGCGAAGTGGCGTTTTGATCCGACAAAAGCAGGTCCGTCCTTTGCATTGGGTGATGTTGGCACACATCCGCTGTTCATTATCGAGGCGATGATCCCGGATATGAAGATTGACACCCTGATGTGCACCAAAGATTCGTTCGTTGAAGGTCGTGAACTGGAAGACAATGCGTTCGTTATCATGAAGCTCAAGGGCAGTGAATCTGTCCAGGAGGGCGCAAAGGTTTACTGTTGGGCAAGCTCCATCAACTGTGGCGCACGTCATGGTCACAAGATCCGTGTTGTCGGTTCCAAGGCGTCGATTGAGTGGGATGATGAACGTCCGAATCAGATGACCTATGAAATCGAAGGCGAGCCGGTGCGTACACTGGAACGCGGCGCAGGATATCTGTATCCGGAAGCCCGTGTGGAAGACCGCATTGGCGGCGGTCATGCAGAGGGGTTGTTTGAAGCATGGGCAAACCTGTACCGTAGATTTGCTGTTGCAATGGATGCGGCAAACAACGGTGAAGAATATGGCGATTTCTGGTATCCGAATGTTGAATCGGGTGCACAGGGCGTCAAGTGGATTGAGAAGTGCGTCGAATCGGCAAACAATGGCGCATGCTGGGTAGATTATGAATAATCCCACAATTTGATTTCATTTCCTTCTCCATCTCTCCAGAGAAATGTTCCGGCAGGTGGGGGCTGACATCCCCTACCTGCCATTTATACGCTCATTTTTAAAAATTCAACAGATAATATATAATATTTCAATACTGTTTATTATGTATTTTATTATACATAATATGATACTGCCACCATGCGCCTGTTTTCCGTTCTGTTCCTGATTGCATATGTTGTCACCATGTTGCCAACCATCTTGTATTCTGGTGCGGTTGCGCTGGCAAAGATGTTCAACATTGAGGAAATTTTTGGCGTCAGCTATTTTACTGCAATTGCCCTTGTTTGCGTCGGCACAGGTGTTATCGGTATGTGCTATGCAGTATTTGGCGGTTTGAAAGCCGTTGCTTATTCTGATACCATCAATGGCGTAGGTCTGGTTATTGGCGGTTTTGCAGTTCCGATTCTGGGCATCATCGCTCTGGGACAATTGGATGGCGGCGGATTTTTGGCCGGCATTGAGCACTTTATCACCGCAACGCCGGAAAAGATGAATGCATGGTCTGCGCCGGATGCACTTCCGCCGGAAGTACCCTGGCCGTTGCTGTTCACCGGTATGTTCGTCAACAACCTGTTCTACTGGGCAACCAACCAGTCCATTATTCAGCGCTCTCTGGGTGGTAAAAACCTTGCAGAAGGTCAGAAAGGTGCAATCTGGGCAGGCTTTTTCAAGTGCCTTGACGTATTTGTCATTGTCATTCCGGGTATCATTGCATATCAGCTTCTCGCAGCGAATGGACAGATGGATACCTCTGTTGGCATGGCTGCCGACCAGGCGTATCCGCTGCTTGTCATGGAAGTTATTCCAAAGCCGCTGCTGGGCTTTTTGGCCGCAGTCATGTTCGGTGCAATCCTGTCGTCGTTTAACTCTGTTCTCAATTCAGCCTCCACCATTTATACATTAAACATCTGGCAGCCCATCTGGGGTAAAGATGCAGACAATGACAAAGTTGTAAAAGTCGGTCAGATTTTTGGCACCATCGTCGGTGTTATTTCCATTATCATCTCGCCGTTTGTCATGTATTTCGGCACTGGCATCATGAACTTCATCAACGAGTGCTGGGACTTTTTCTCCATGCCGTTGCTGACTGCCGTTTTGTTCGGTTTGCTGAGCAAAAAAGCACCTGCCATTGCACCAAAGATCATTGTACCGTTGCACATGGTGCTGTATGGATTGACCAAAGTCATTCCGTTTTTCAACCAGTTCCATTACCTGTATGTTGTATTCGCGTTGTTCGTGCTGGAATGCGTGATCTATTGGATCTGCATCAAGGTTGCACCGCGTGAGACCGACTGGGAAATGCCGGATGCAAAGGTTTTGGATATGACGCCGTGGAAGAGCGGAAAGATCTGGGCTGCTGTAGGTATTGGTGTCGTCGTTGTGATGTACATTATCTTCTCTCCGCTGGTATTGGCATAAAACAAATAAAATCGCACAACTCTCTTTTTTTATACTCCAAGACAAAGCAAGACCCGCCAGTTCTCCACCGGCGGGTCTTGCGCTATATTCAATTAAATCCCTTCGATTTGATTGCGGATGGCTTCCATTTGTTTGTCCAATACGGCGCTCATTTCAGCGCATGCTTTGAGCTTTTCAGATATCTGTTCATAGTGTTCTACTGTGCGGATGTCTTTTTTATACCGCAGCTTGTGTTCCAAACTTGCCCAGAAATCCATGGCGATGGTGCGAAGCTGGACTTCTACTTTCATCATGCGTTTTTCTTCTTGCAGGTAAATGGGGATTTCGATGATGAGATGCAAACTGCGGTATCCATTTGGCTTGGGAGTTTGGATGTAATCCTTGCGTTCGATCAGCGTGACGTCATCCTGCCGCAGCAGGCAATCTGCGAGACGGTAGATATCTTCAGGAAAGGAACATATGACGCGGACACCGGCGATATCAAACAGGTTTTTTTCGATGGATTCCAGTGTAAGCGGGAGATTGCGCCGCTGGATTTTTGCGGCGATGCTATCCGGATGCTTGAGACGGGTCTTGATGGTTTCGATTGGGTTAGTTTCATTGTTCAGTGAAAGCTGGACATCGAGTACCCGGAATTTGGTTTCCACTTCCATGATTGCGCAGCGGTAATACGTCATCAGATGCTGGAAAGATTTTGCCATGGAAGCGAAATCTTTCAGGCTGTTTTGAGGCGGAATCAGCTTGATGAACTGTTCTACGTTATTTTCTATCATAGCTATCCATTCTTTCTTTATAATTGGGAGAAATTGCAAAAAAGTGCATGTTTCATAAAACTTCTCCGGTTTTTTTATTATACCGTGATGCAGGAGGCATGTCAACGAAACAGATGTGATCAAAGTGTGACAGAACTGTAAAACAAAATGCGCCGCAGATATTCCGGCGGCGCAGGATGTGTTTGAGTGAACAGATTAGGGCAGAATACCGAGATGTTCGAGCAGGATCTTACATCCCATCAGGATAAGCACAATGCCGCCGCATAGTTCAGCGCGCGCTTTATAGCGGACGCCGAAGATATTGCCGATGTTGAGACCGATTGCGGACAGCACAAAGGTGGTACATCCGATGAAGAGTATGGCAGGGATAATGTCGACCTGCAAGAAGGCGAACGTCACGCCGACAGCGAGCGCATCGATGCTGGTGGCAATGGCAAGGGGAAGCATGGCCGAAAAGGAAAACGAATCGTCCATGGTTTCCGCATCGCTGCGCGATTCACGTATCATGTTTATGCCAATCAGCAACAGCAGGATAAATGCGATCCAGTGATCGATGCTGACGATATAGCGCTGGAATTGTACGCCCAGCACAAATCCGATCAGAGGCATCAATGCCTGAAAGCCGCCGAAGTATGCGCCCACAATACAGGCATGTCTGGGTTTGACCTGTCGCACGGACAGCCCCTTACAGACAGAAACGGCACATGCATCCATAGAAAGACCGATTGCCACAATAAATAACTCCAGTAAATTCATATCAGTTGCTCCTTATTTTTAGAAGATTTTGGAATTTTGCCGGAGATTGGGACATGCAAAAAGACGAACCCTATCTGCGGCAAATACAGATAAGTCTCGTCATTTCAAACAAAGCCAGGAACTGTATTCCAGTATGTTGACTAGGTTACGCTGTGCGCTGACTACTCCCTTATATTCTTTCTATCTTATCATGGGGTGCACAAGCTGTCAAGAAAAAATTATCTGTTTGTGCGCCTGTAAAAGGCAGATATAAAAGGAAAACATGCAAAGCAACAACAGACGTGGCATGAGGCGAAAAATAAACATAAAATGGGAAAGTTTGTTTTTTCATGCTGTTGGCACATAATTAACATAAATTGGCAGAATATATGCAAAAAAATAGCGCATTTTTGCAAAATTCCCCACAATTTTGTTGATATTTTATACAAAGGATGGTATACTTACGATAGTATAAAAATATGGAATACCAGAAAAATTTGCGAAGAAGAATGTGGTCTGGGAACAAACAAAACGATCGGCGTACATTCTTTTCCTAACTGTTTTTATGGCTTGCGTCGGACAGGTAATCCGTTCGGTTGCAAAGTCTGGCTGTTGGCATTCTCGTGAATGGTGGAGATACAGATGAACTACAGGAAAAATAAAATCGAGCGGCTTTCCAAGGTTGCTCATATGTATTACGAGGAAGACCGGACACAGGGAGAAATTGCGGACTTGCTGCATGTATCCCGCCCGCTTGTCAGCCGTATGCTTCGTGAAGCCAGAGATTTGGGTATCGTAGAAATACGTGTACATTCGCCTGTATGCGATGCGGATGCATTGCTGGGGCGGTTGTGCCAACGCTATGGTCTTCAGGGCGGTGCGTTGATTCCGGAAACAGAAAACAACAGCATGAGCGATTTTAACCTGGCGCAAAAGCTGCTGGAGCACATTGAGTCGGAAAAACCGAAAGCGTTGGGTATCGGCTGGGGCACGATCATTGGCACGTTGACCGCGTTGCTGGAGCGCGTTTCACCGCGGCAGAGTTCGGTTCAGTTGGTGTGTCCGCTGGTCGGAAACAGCAGTGTCTCGTTGCGCAAATTTCACACAGATGAAAATGTCCGTATCATTGCGGAAGGGCTGAGTGCACAACCGAAATTCCTGTATACGCCGGCGTTTCCTGCTGACCTGAACGAGCGCAATTTGTTGGTTGAAACCAGTCATTACCGCACCATTTCTGCACAGTGGGATCATTTGGATATGGCGATTATAGGTATTCACGAGACAACGACAGCGATTGATGTGCACTATCCATTGATGCAGGACAGCCGTACAGTTGGGCATATGATAGCGTATTCATATGATATCAACGGACGGTTTATCCGTCCGGAATCGGATTATTTGGTACATATCCCATTGGAAAAATTGTCGAAATGCCGACAGGTCATAGGTCTGTGTGCAGCGGATGTCAGCCCGTGCGCACTCGCAGGCGCATTGCGGACTGGATTGTTGACCCATGTGTTTGTACGGGAAACATTGGCAGATGCCGTCATGGTGGACAAGTGGAATTATGCGTGATTGTATACAAAAAGTTTGAATCTTGGCAAAAGAAGCGGATTTCTCCGCTTCTTTTTGTATCCAAAGGGATTAAATGGTTAAATTGTGGTTTGAATACGTTGTTGTTTTGGTTAAATTAGTGACAAAAAATCGTTAAAAACTGTAAAAAAGCCGTTTCTAACCATGCCAAAAGTGTGGGATCATGAACGCACACCGGTTGACAAAATTTTTGTTACATGGTAAAATATCGCCAAAGCGAAACGTAACTTTTTGTTGCATCTGCAAATACGGATTCTTCCGTTTTGTGCTGATGACTTTTGCAGGGCGTATGCGGGTTATCAGCTTTTTTTGCGACGAAAGTTCCATTTTCAGCATGAAGCCTTTTCTTCCGGTGTGTGGAAGGAGAGAATCTGTTTCAGGAAAGGAAAAAAACTATGCTTTATTCGGTAGAAGTGGAAAACATGTGTCCGGTAGCAAAGGGCGCATACCATGGTCCGGCTCCGATCCCCCAGGAGGGCAAATGGACGCAGGCAATGGAAATCAAGGATATCAGTGGTCTGACTCATGGTGTCGGCTGGTGTGCACCGGAACAGGGCGCATGTAAACTGACCCTGAATGTCAAGAATGGTATCATTGAGGAAGCACTCGTTGAGACCATCGGCTGCTCTGGTATGACCCATTCCGCAGCAATGGCTTCGGAGATCCTGCCGGGCAAGACGTTGCTGGAAGCACTGAATACTGACCTCGTATGTGATGCAATCAATGTTGCAATGCGTGAACTGTTCCTTCAGATCGTGTACGGACGCACCCAGACCGCATTCTCCGAGAATGGTCTGCCGATCGGCGCTGGTCTGGAAGATCTTGGAAAAGGTCTCAGAAGCCAGGTTGGTACCATGTACGGCACCAAGGCAAAGGGTACTCGTTATCTGGAAATGGCAGAAGGTTATGTCACTCGTCTTGCGCTGGACAAGGATAACCTCGTAATCGGCTATGAGTTCGTCCATCTTGGAAAGATGATGGAAGCCATTCGCAAGGGCACTGAGCCGGCAGAAGCAATGAAAAAGAACACCAGCACCTATGGTCGTTTTGCTGAAGGTGTCAAGTTCATCGATCCGCGTGCAGAGTAAGGGAGGACAGTAGATCATGGCTTTATTTGAAAGTTACGAGAGAAGAATTGATAAAATCAATGGCGTCCTCGCTGAGTACGGCATTTCCAGCGTAGAAGAGTGTGCTGAAATCTGCAAGGAAAAGGGCATTGACCCGGCAGCTACCGTCCGCTCCGTGCAGCCCATCGCATTTGAAAACGCGTGCTGGGCATACACCGTAGGTGCTGCAATCGCAATCAAGAAGGGTGTCAAGACCGCAGCCGAAGCGGCTGAGGCGCTGGGCATCGGTTTGCAGGCCTTCTGCATTTCTGGTTCCGTTGCAGATGACCGCAAGGTTGGCATCGGTCACGGCAATCTGGCTGCCATGCTGCTGCGTGAGGAGACCAAGTGCTTCGCATTCCTCGCAGGTCACGAGTCCTTCGCTGCTGCAGAAGGTGCAATCGGTCTGGCACGTTCCGCAAATAAGGCTCGCAAGGAACCGCTGCGTGTTATCCTGAACGGCTTGGGCAAGGATGCTGCTCAGATCATTTCCCGCATCAACGGCTTTACTTATGTACAGACCAAGTTCGATTACTATACTGGCGAACTGGAAATTGTCCGTGAAATCGCATATTCCGATGGAGAGCGCTCCAAGGTTCGTTGCTTTGGCGCTGACGACGTCCGTGAAGGCGTGGCAATCATGCATCATGAGGGTGTTGACGTTTCCATCACTGGTAACTCCACCAATCCGACCCGTTTCCAGCATCCGGTCGCAGGCACCTATAAGAAGGAATGCATGGAGCAGGGCAAGAAGTACTTCTCGGTTGCTTCTGGCGGCGGCACAGGTCGTACCCTGCATCCGGATAACATGGCGGCTGGTCCGGCTTCCTACGGCATGACCGATACCATGGGTCGTATGCATTCCGATGCACAGTTTGCAGGCTCGTCCTCCGTTCCGGCACACGTCGAAATGATGGGCTTCCTTGGCATGGGCAATAATCCAATGGTTGGCGCTTCCGTTGCTGTTGCAGTTGACGTAGCTGCTGCTATGAACAAGTGATCCGCTTGCTTTTGAAACTTTTTCGGTAGTTTCATTTCTGGCAGAAATAATTTGACCGCACCGTGACCGCAAAATTTTTATCTGCGGTGAAGTGGTGCGGTCACTCTCATTAGCTGTAAATTTGAGCTATCACGCTTACGGTAATGTCTCGCATGGTTTCCGTGACTTCTGCATAAATGTCTAGCGTGGTCTGTATATTTTTGTGCCCCAGCCGTTCCTGCACGACCAGTGGAGACACGCCGGATTCGATCAGCATCGTTGTATGCGTGTGCCGCAGCGTATGGAAATCAAATTCCGGCATCCCCAATTCCTGGTGCGCGACCTTGCACAGGTGCTGCGTTACGCGCGGCTGAATGTATTCGCCGTTCTCGCGCACATTGACCAGATGCACAGGCGTGCCGTCCTGCGCCCCGGAGATCGCGCCTGACGAATCTAAATGCAGGTGGGTATAATAATCGTCGTATTCTGATTGCGCCTGCTGCTGGCGATTCTGCGCGTCCCGCAGGGCATCCAGCATCTGGCTGTCCAGCGTGATCGTGCGGACAGATTCGTATTTCGGCGGTACAAGCGTCCAACGTCCGTTGATCTCCTGCACTTGTCTGCGCACGGCCAGCGTGCGGGCATCAAAATCAATATCATCCCATGTCAGCCCAAATGCTTCGCCCAGTCGCAGCCCGCAGTGGTATCCCAACATCAGCGGCAGATAGCATGATGATCCGGCGGGGAATCGACCGATCAGCCTGTCCCACTCCGCCGTAGTAATCGCGCGCCGGACTTTCTTGCGCTGCGGGACTGGCGGGGTCGCGCGTGTGGAAGGCAGCCTGACGCCTGACATAGGGGATGCCTGTATATAGTGCAGGGGCTCCACGGCGTATCCGAACGCGCTTGTCAGGATGCCCCGTATATTGGTCAGCGTGTTCCGGCTGAAACCCTGCATGAACATATCATTCAGCAGTTTTTGCAGGTTGGATGCCGTCACAGCTTTCAACTTGTATTTTCCGATCACAGGAAGGATATAGTTTTTGATCCGCTTTCTGTATCCGTCTATGGTGGTCCGCTTCAGTTCAACAGACCGCAGCGCGATCCATTCGTCAAAATAGTCCGCGACTGAAATTTCAGACGGCACAAAGTGCCGCCCGGCTTGATTGTATTCCACAAACGCCTTGTTTCCGGCGATTTCTGCTTCTTTCTTGGTGCGGAACCCGCCCTTGCTGATTTCCTGACGCTTGCCGTTTATGTCAGCGCCATAAAACCGATACTGCCAAGTCTTCCCGCGCTTGCGGGTAAAAACATCTGCCATAATATTTATCTCCTTTTATTTACTTTTCGCAAAAAGTGTAGTAAAATAAAAGGGTGAAATTTCCATCGACAATAAATTTTCACCTCCGCCCCGTCCTGGTGCCGCAACGCCAGGGCGGGGTTTTTATTTATCAGCTGAT
>CALWUF010000042.1 GCA_944384655.1 uncultured Butyricicoccus sp.
AAAATCAAACAGCCGTTTTCCAATCGCAAACCACAGGTATCTCCATCGAAAATACCGTTTAAAACAGGTTCATTTTTCAGCGGGCGCAAACCGGCGCGCTCGTCTGCAATCATCATACGCTGCATAAGGGGGCAGCCTCCTTCTTTCATCAGGGATAAAAGAAAACCGCTCAGAAAATGCTGAGCGGTTTTCCTGCTGGTTGCCGAAGAAGGATTCGAACCCTCACAAACAGAGTCAGAGTCTGTCGTGCTACCCTTACACAATTCGGCAATATAAATTACTGTGTTATCATGAACCAGCGAATATTATTATACGCAAAATTTACCGGCTTGTCAACAAAAAGTTTAAAAATATTTCCGAAAAAAATACACAAAAACAGGTCAAAATTTGACGATATCGGAGATGGAAAAAGGATAGGACACAGGGTATAATAAGATATGTATCAAAATGAATAAAATGAATAATCGCATTGGTTTTGCGTTTGGAGGATGTTCATGGTCAGAAATGATTTGAGAAATATTGCAATTATTGCACACGTCGATCACGGCAAAACAACACTGGTTGATCAAATGCTCAAACAGGGCGGCGCATTCCGTAAGAACCAGGTTGTAGAAGAGCGTGTCATGGACAGCAACGATCTGGAAAGAGAACGAGGCATTACCATTCTCGCCAAAAATACTTCTGTACACTATAAAAATACCAAAATCAATATTGTTGATACGCCGGGACATGCGGATTTTTCCGGTGAAGTAGAGCGCATTCTCAAGATGGTAGATGGTGTTATCCTGCTGGTTGATGCCTTTGAAGGTCCGATGCCGCAGACTCGTTTTGTGTTGGAAAAGGCGTTGGAATTCGGTCATAAGATCATTATTGTCGTCAATAAGATTGACCGTCCAGATGCACGTCTGTCTGATGTCGGTGATGAAGTGTTGGAGCTGCTGTTGACGCTGGATGCCAATGATGAACAGTTGGACAGCCCCATTCTGTATTGTTCCGGTCGAGATGGTACGGCAAGCCTGTCTCCGAATATTCCGGGTGAAGATTTGACTCCGCTGTTTGAGACCATCCTGAATCATATCCCGGCGCCGCATGTCGATACAGAAGGAAACCTTCAGATGTTGGTCTCTTCCATCGATTACAATGATTATGTCGGCAGAATTGCGATTGGACGTGTGGAGCGCGGCACCATGCATATCGGTCAGGATGTCACGGTTTGCAATTACAACAAGCATATGGATCCCTATAAGGCAAAGATTGCGTCGATGTATACGATCGACAGCCTTGGTCATACGCCAGTGGAGGATATTTCGGCAGGCGACATCGTCTGTGTTTCCGGTATCGAGAATGTTACCATCGGTGATACGTTGTGCGCACCGGAAGATCCGAAGCCTTTGCCGTTCGTCAAGATTTCTGAGCCGACGGTTGAGATGTATTTTTCGGTCAATGATTCTCCATTTGCAGGTCGTGAGGGCAAATATGTGACCTCACGTCAATTGCGTGAACGGCTGCACCGTGAGTTGCTGAAGGACGTATCACTCCGTGTCCATGAAACTGAAAATACGGATACTTTCCGTGTTGCAGGTCGCGGTGAGATGCATCTGTCCATCCTGATTGAGACACTGCGCCGCGAAGGGTATGAGTTCCAGGTTGGTGCACCGCGTGCCTTATATAAAATGATCGATGGCAAGCGCTATGAGCCGATTGAACGCATGGTTGCCGATGTGCCGGCAGATGCACTTGGCTCTGTAATGGAAAAAATGGGTGCACGGAAGGGAGAACTTCAGCATATGGCGCCGCAGGGTGATCGTATGCGTGTGGAGTTTCTGGTTCCGGCGCGCGGTTTGTTTGGTTATAAGAATGAATTCCTTACAGATACCAAGGGTGAAGGTATCCTCAGCTCAGTATTTTATGATTATCAGCCATATAGAGGCGAAATTTCCAAGCGTTCCACTGGCTCGCTGATCGCATTTGAGACGGGGACAGCAGTTGCGTATGGTCTGTTCAATGCGCAGGAGCGTGGTCAGTTGTTCATTGGCGCCGGTACAGAAGTATATGAAGGCATGATCGTCGGTGTATCTCCGAAAAATGAGGATATGGCAGTCAATGTCTGCAAGAAAAAACAGCTTACAAACATGCGTGCATCCGGTTCGGACGAAGCATTGCGTCTTGTCCCGCCGCGTATCATGTCGATTGAAGAAGCCATGGAGTTCATCGGTGAGGATGAGCTGATTGAAATTACGCCGAAGAGCGTTCGCATGCGCAAAGCGATTTTGTCCAACACGGAACGCATGAAGAAGACGAAGAGTGGTAAATAATCAAAGGAGATATGTGAAATGAAAAAAGTAATTTCCACCCCGAAAGCACCCGCGGCAATTGGTCCATATTCTCAGGCGATTGAAACGGAAGGTTATCTGTTTACCTCCGGTCAGATTCCGATCAATCCCGCAACCGGTGAAATTGAAGGGACTACAATCGAGGAGCAGGCAGAACAGGTCATGAAAAACATCGGTGCGGTTCTGGAAGAAGCTGGTTTGACGTTTGCGAATGTCGTAAAGACCACATGCTTTTTGACAGATCTTGCAGATTTTTCCGCATTCAATGCAATCTATGCAAATTATTTTCCGGAAGCTGCTCCGGCACGTTCCTGTGTCGCTGTGGCGGGTCTGCCGAAAGGCGCAAAGCTCGAAGTAGAAGCCATCTGCATCAAGTAATCCATGGGTATGTGGGTTCAACCATCAATAGAACAAATGGTATGATATACAATAAAAAGGACGGTGGATTTGGCAATTGCCAAATCCACGGCTCTTTCTATTTGAGAAATCATTGTAGTGCAAACAGGTGGTATATTTTTCTGAATTTAAAAAATTTTTTTAAAAAAGCTCTTGACGAAAATAAAAAGATTCGATATAATATTACCTGTCGCTGAGAGAAAACAGCGAAAAACAAAAGATGGAGAGTTGGCTGAGTGGTCGAAGGCGCACGACTGGAAATCGTGTGTGCGTGATGAGCGTACCCAGGGTTCAAATCCCTGACTCTCCGCCAGGTATCACGGCATCAAATGTTGATTTGGTGCCGTGTTTTTTTATAAAATTTTTCAGATGATAAGAAGGATGTCCACTTGAAATTTTATATAAGATCACCCCATTGATTGGACCGTATACGATGCGGTCTAACAAATGGGGTGTCGTTGAACGATATAAAATTATTCTTCTGCGCGACCGAATTCAGCGAGACGCAGATCGGGGTTTTTATCAATGGCCCAGTTCATGTTCCACATGCTGGTGAACAGCAACAGATAACGACCGCGGTAATCCTGGACAACTTTGCTGTCTGAAGTAATTTTCAGGTCATCCGGCTCGACGGTTTCGTTTTCAATCCAGCGCAGGTACTGATAGGGCAGGTTTTCCATGACGATATCTACCCGATATTCATGTTTGAGGCGATATTCGAGTACGTCCAATTGAAGGGTGCCGACGACGCCGACGATGACTTCTTCCATACCGGTGTGCGGTTCCTGGAAGATTTGGATGGCGCCTTCCTGAGCAATCTGTTCCATGCCCTTGATGAACTGTTTGCGCTTCATCGTATCCTTCTGACGGATACGGCAGAATACTTCAGGGGCGAAGGTCGGAATGCCGGAGAATTTGCAGTCAAAGCCAGGCGTACAAACCGTATCGCCGATGGAGAAAATACCCGGATCAAATACACCGATGATATCGCCAGCATACGCTTCGTCAATGATGGCGCGATCTTGTGCCATCATCTGCTGCGGCTGTGCAAGCTGGATTTTCTTTCCTGCCTGAACATGATACACATCCATACCTTTTTCAAATTTGCCTGAACAGATACGCATGAAAGCAATACGGTCCCGGTGTGCTTTGTTCATATTCGCCTGAATTTTAAAGACAAAGGCAGAAAAATGTTCATCGAACGGATCAATCATCTCGCCCTGCGAGGTGCGTGCGGCTGGTGGCGGCGTCATCTCCAGAAAATATTGGAGAAACGGTTCAACGCCAAAGTTGGTCAGAGCAGAACCAAAGAAAACAGGGGACAACGTACCTTCGCGCACACGATCGAGGTCGAAATCTTCTCCTGCGCCGCTCAACAATTCGATATCATCTTGCAGGATGTCCCACAAGCGCTCGCCGATCAATGGTTCAAGCGCAGGATCATCGATGGGATAGATGGTAGATTTTGCTTCTTTGACGCCGGAAACAGAGGCAGCCTCAAACGCCATGATATGATTTTTCCTGCGGTCATAGACGCCTTTGAATTCCTTGCCGCAGCCGATTGGCCAGTTCACGGCATAGGTATCAATGTTTAATTCTTTTTCCAGTTCATCCAAAAGGTCATAGGGATCGCGCGATTCCAGATCCATCTTGTTAATGAACGTAAAAATTGGGATGCCGCGCATCGAGCAGACCTTGAATAATTTGCGTGTCTGTGCTTCGACACCCTTGGATGCATCGATGACCATGATAGCGGAATCCGCTGCCATGAGTGTACGATACGTATCTTCCGAGAAGTCCTGATGACCTGGTGTATCCAGGATATTGATGCAGTGTCCTGCATATTCAAATTGTAAAACAGACGAGGTGACAGAAATACCGCGCTGTTTTTCGATTTCCATCCAGTCAGAAACTGCATGGCGGGTATTTTTCTTGCCTTTTACCGTACCGGCGAGCTGAATGGCTCCGCCATAGAGCAGGAATTTTTCCGTGATGGTTGTTTTGCCGGCATCCGGATGCGAAATGATCGCAAAGGTGCGGCGTTTGGTAATTTCTGATTTCAGATCTGACAAATGAATAACCTCCGATCAGGGTGATTCAGAATCATCCAGTAAAAAAGCGCCGACAACAATATGCGGCGCATACATATTTACTATACCATATCCTGCCGAAAAATACAATTGCAACGATTTGTAAAAACAGGCAGAAAAGCGGCGCGCCGATTTGGTAGGAGATTCGGCGCGCCATACAGTAAAGAGAGAGATATATGAAAGCACAGAATGGGAAAACTGTGCAGTGGCAGGCGAAAGAAATAAGCCTTAAAGGAAAGGAAAGTGGATTTTTGTTTTCATTTTCCTTCTCTTGATTACATCTATAGTATACGCAGAATGAAGGATGAAAGCAATGGACAGGATTCATAAAATGTGAAAATTTTCAATGCGCAGGTGCGGCATATTGAACAAATATGTATACAATACGGATATGTACATATACACGATAAGCGTGAGACACGTCAAACATTGTATTTTCAAGCATGCTGTGGTAATATGATATCTATAGACCTACAATATGGTATACATTCTCAGAAACAGGAGAAGAATATGAACATTCAAATTTTTGGTAAGAGCAAATGTTTCGACACAAAAAAGGCGGAACGCTATTTCAAAGAGCGCCGCGTGAAATATCAGTTGGTTGATCTGTTGCGCTACGGTATGAGCAAAGGGGAATTCACTTCTGTTTGCCGTGCAGTAGGGTTAGAGGCGATGATCGACCCAAAGGCAAAAGATCCGGATGCGGCAATGCTGCCATATTTGGCGTCGGATGAGGCGAAAATGGAGAAGCTGATGGAAAATCCAAAGTTGTTGCGTACACCGATTGTGCGCAATGGAAAGCAGGCGACGGTTGGCTACTGCCCGGATGTATGGAAGACGTGGGAATGAACGGTTTACCACATTTTGTGACTGAAACCGAGTCGGTTTGGGATATTTTACAGCGTGAAACGCGTCCCATTGCGCTGTATGGCATGGGTGACGGGGCAGAAAAAATCCTGCGTGTGTGCCGTGAGCGCAACATTGAAATTGCCGGTATTTTTGCATCAGATGAATTTGTGCGCGGGCACAGCTTTGCCGGTTATCAAGTGAAAAAGCGGTCGCAACTGGAGCAGGAACTGGGCGATTTTGTCGCAGTGATTGCATTTGCGTCCAGCCGTCCGGAAGTATTGGCATTGTTTGATGATCTCGACCGCACACACACGACGTATGCGCCGGATGTGCCGGTGGCAGATGGCGCACTGTTTGATCTGGCATTTGCACAGGCGCATGGCAAGCAGTTGGAGCAGGTATATGATCTGCTCACAGATGACCGCTCCCGTGCTGTATTTGCTGCGACGGTGAATTTTAAGCTGAGTGGGAAACTGCACTGGCTGCGCGATTATACAGACAGCCGGGAAACAGCTTTCCGGGAGTATCTAAAGCCGCATGGACAGGAACATTTTGTGGATCTCGGTGCGTACAACGGAGATACCATTCGCGAACTGTTGGCGTATACCGATGGGAGCTATGCATCCATTGTCGCATTGGAGCCGGATCCAAAGACGTTTCAAAAACTCAAAAAGTATGTAAATCAGGCAGCATTGGACAATATTCGCATCCTGAATGCAGGCGCATGGTCAGAGCCGGGTGAATTGCTGTTTGGCGGAAAAGCAGGACGAAATTCTGCGCTCACACCGGTCATGAATGAGGTCTCCCATGACACGCATACTGTACGGATACCTGTCGAATCGGTGGATCATGTGCTGGATGGCGCGCCATGTACGCTGCTCAAACTGGATGTCGAGGGCGCGGAATACCAGGCGCTTGTGGGGGCGCGGAAAACCATTCAGCGGTTTCATCCTCGAATTTCGCTTTCCGCATATCATCGCAGTGAGGATTTGTATGAATTGCCATTGCTGTTGTATGATATGTGCCCGGAGGTACGCATTGGCATGCTGCATCATCCATATATCCCGGCGTGGGAGACAAATTTTTATATAACTTTTTGCTGAGGTCTGGAAAATTTGTTGTGATTGCGGTATACTGAACATACCCAGAGAAACAAAAAGAGAATAGCAAGGAAAAGGAGACGATACCAATGGCAACTGCACCGAATTGTTTTTATTGTGATCCGAATCATGAAGGTCGTTTGGCGCTGATGATTCCGGTCGGTAAGATGAAAGTGAGCACGCTGCACCTGTTCAAGGATCAGGCACATAAGGGTCGCTGCATCGTTGCGATCGACGATCACAAGTCGGAGCTGTTCGATCTGACGGAAGAGCAGCGCAAGGATTACATGGACGACGTTGCCGCCGCTGCTGCTGCTGTGAAAAAGCTGTGGGGCTGCACCAAGGTCAATCTGGGTGCATACGGCGATAAGCTGCCGCATTTGCATTTCCACATTGTACCTAAGTATGAGGATGGTCCGGAGTTCGGCGGTTCGTTTGCAATCAACTATGAGAATCCGGTTTATCTGTCTGATGACGAGTATGCGGAAATGATCGCACAGTTCAAGGCGGAACTGAACATCGATTGATTTTTATCACAAACTCAGGAGGGCAAAGTGTACGGCGCTTTGCCCTCCGGTTTTTTGTACGGTTTGTAAAATCCCCCTGTTTTGCTTGAAATTCACCTGTTTTCGGGCTATACTATAATGCATATTCCTGTGTGTGTATTACAGGTATGAGTTTGTTTTTTGGAGAAGGATTGATCTATGTTTTTAGGCAATTGGAACGACGTTTTGATCGAGCTGCTGGTCAGCATACCGGCTGTACTGGTATGCCTGAGCGTGCACGAAGCCGCGCATGGGTTTGCAGCATATGCGCTGGGCGATCCGACTGCGAAACATGCGGGACGACTGACGCTTGATCCGATACGTCATCTGGACCTGGTGGGTACGATCTGCCTGTTGCTGTTTCATGTCGGTTGGGCCAAACCAGTTCCGGTCAATGCGCGTTATTTTAAAAAGCCACGGCGGGATATTGCGCTGGTTTCGCTGGCAGGACCGATGGCCAATTTTTTGTTGGCGCTTATCGCCTTGTTTTTACAACAGATTTTCATGTCGTATCATTCGACGATTATGCTTGCAATCGGGTTGTTTTGTTATTCCACGGCAGTGATGAGCATTGGTCTTGGCGTATTTAATCTCATTCCAGTACCGCCGCTGGACGGCGCAAAAATTTTGTTTTCTTTCTTGCCGTATCAGGTTGAATTGAAATTTGCACGGTATCAGCAGTACATCCAGTTTGGTCTGTTGGCACTGCTGTTGCTTGGCGTGTTGGACACACCGATCAATATTGCCATCAATTTTGTATATCGTCTGCTGTATACGCTTATCGGACTGGTGTTGTGATCTATGACGGAGAAAATCACCTTCCATTTGACTGCATTTGACGGTCCATTGGATTTATTATTACATCTGATTGCAAAAAATAAAGTCAACATCTATGATATCCCGATTTCTTTGATTCTTGAACAGTATATGGACATACTGCGCGGGGCACAGTCGATGGATATGGAAGTTGCAGGCGATTTTATTGCAATGGCGGCGCAGCTGATGCTGATTAAATCGCGCATGCTGTTGCCGAAGGAAAAGAATGAGGCGGATGAAGAGGATGATCCGCGTGCGCAACTGGTAGAGCAATTGTTGGAATATCAACGTATCCGTGAGGTACAGCCATTTTTTCGCGCACATAGCGATGCAGGGCGTGATATTCTGACACGCCCGCCTGAACCGCTGGAGCGTAAGAAAAAATTTGAAGGCACATTGCCGCCGGACAAATTGCCAGATGCCGCGCGGCGCATGTTGACACGCATGGGACGCAAATTGCCGCCTCCAGTCAGTGCATTTTCCGGCATTGTCGGACGGGAACGTGTGCCGGTGCATACACGAATTACATCAATTTTGCTGCGGTTCCGCCGGAAGGCGACAGTCAATTTTCGCAGTTTGTTTGATGATACGCACAGCCGGTCGGAAATTGTGGCCACATTTCTCGCTGTGCTGGAGTTATCCAAGACGCGCCGCGTCTATATTGATGGTGAAGGCGATCAGACAGAGCTTTCGCTGTGTTCCGGTGAGGCGTATACAGAAATTCGGGAGGAACGCATTTCATGAATGAATTGTCCTGCCTGTTGGAGGGCATTTTATTTGCATCGGGTGAACCGGTCTATGAGGAAAAACTGATGCAGGTGCTCGGCATTGACGCGGATATGCTGCACCGTCTTGCACAAAATCTCGCAGACAGTTATGACGCAGAAAAACGCGGGTTTCAATTGCTCCATTTGCAGGACAGTTATCAGATGGTTTCACGTGCGGCGTATGCAGATACCATTCGGCGTGCGTTGGAGGTGCGGCGTGCGCCAGGGCTTTCCGCAGCGGCGCTCGAAGTGCTTTCCATTGTTGCATACCGGCAGCCGGTCACACGGGCATATGTCGAACAATTGCGCGGCGTGGACAGTTCAAATACCATTCTGACGCTGTTGGACAAAGGCTTGATTGAAGGTTGCGGACGATTGGATGTGCCGGGCAGACCGATGATCTATCGAACGACGACAGCATTTTTGCGGGCTTTTTCCATTTCGTCATTGGATGAACTGCCTGACCTGCCCGAATTGACTGAATTGGAACAAAAGAGGGAAGCAGAACGCGCGGAGGAAGAGGCATGATTGTTCTCAAAATCATCGGCATCTTGCTGCTGGTCATCCTTGGATTGTGGATTGGGCTTGCAGTTTTGCTGATGTGCCTGACGGTGCGCATTGAGATCAAGCGCCGTATGCCTGATGGTCCATTGCGTGTGCGCATTGGATTCGGACCAATCAGGCGGGTGTGGACGCCCGGGCAGGCGCGTAAAGCCAAACCGCAAAAAAAGAAAGAGTCAGAAAAGGAGCCGGAAAAGCCAAAAGAGAAAAAACCGCGCGCGCCAATGGTTGACATCAGGAAGCTGGATTATGAGCAGGCGCTTTCCCTGGCATTGGATTTGATCGATGATATGGCGGGAACAATGACATGGGAACGGTTACATGTCAGTGTGATCCTGCACACCTCGGATCCGGCGCAGACCGGCAATCTGCTCGGTGCGCTGTGTGCATGGACGGGAAATCTGTACCCGTATTTTGAACGTGCTTTTGTTCTGAAAGATACAAAAATTGTACTCGACGCCGATTTTGACGCGGAGAAGACCGTGTGGGGCGTGGATATTTCTGTTATGACGCGGATGGGACGGTTTCCTCGTATGTTCTGGCGCAGAAGAAAAGCGCTTTGGGCATTGTGGAAATCCATCCGCATGACAAAAGAAGACATAAAACAATGGGAAGCGGAGCATACAGCGTCGCAGCCCTTGGATTCAAGATAATCAATGCAACAGGGGAGACAGTTTTTTCGTGATATATCCCCCGGCAGAAAGGAAGAAAACAAAATGGCAGAACATGCAGTAAATGGTTTGATGGCAGAGACAATGGAAAAAATCCGATCGATGGTAGATGTCAATACCATCATCGGCGATCCAATTGTCACGCAGGATGGCACCACGCTCATCCCGATTTCCAAAGTTACCTTTGGTTTCGGTTCAGGAGGCAGCGATTTCAAATCCAGAAACAGCACGGACAGTGCGCCATTGTGTTTTGGCGGCGGCGGCGGCGCAGGTGTCAGCATTACACCAATCGCGTTTCTGATTGTGAATGGTGCAGATGCGCGTATGCTTCCGGTCAACATGCCCGCAGAGAACAGCACCGACCGCCTGATTGAGATGATTCCCAGTGCAGTTAGTGGCATCCAGAACTTTGTTTCCGGACGCCGCAGCAAGCAGGAGGGAACAGATTCCTCTGAACAGTCGCAGTCTGAGAATCCCTCGGAAACTGCGTCTGCAGCGGAATAACAGAAGAAAAGAGGGGCAGGATGTGCTGCCTCTCTTTTTGATTGTGCGCATAAATTCCTGTCCCTACCCGTAAAAATGAGGGGGAGGGGATGCGCGTGAGAAAACGGCTGCTCGTTTGTATTTGTGTGGCAGTGCTGCTGTGTGTGGGGTATGCGTCCGCCTATTCCGCATCGGCCTATGCTGTACTGTCGGCAGATACCGGTGTGCTGCTGGATGGGTGGCAGGAAAATCAACGGCTGCCTATGGCGAGTACGACAAAGATTATGACCGGTCTGCTCGCCGCGGAAGATCCTGATTTGGAACGGGAAATCACGGTTCCTGCGGCTTGT
Organism: uncultured Butyricicoccus sp.; assembly: GCA_944384655.1. Classification (GTDB taxonomy): domain Bacteria; phylum Bacillota; class Clostridia; order Oscillospirales; family Butyricicoccaceae; genus Butyricicoccus_A. The sequence goes on from CALWUF010000042.1 coordinate 10,962, forward strand.
GCAGGGGTAGAAGGTTCGTCCATGTATTTGAAGGCAGGGGAGAAACTGCCGCTGAAAGATGTGTTGTACGGGTTGATGCTGTGCTCCGGCAATGACGCGGCGGAATGCATTGCAGCGGTGTGCGGCGGGCGTGAAGATTTTATTGCGCGCATGAACACACGTGCACAGCAGCTCGGTCTGACAGATACACATTTTGACAATCCGAGCGGATTGGATGGGGAAACGCATTATACAACGGCATATGAGTTGGCGAAACTTGCGGCGTTTGCTTTGAAAAATGAGATCTTTGCCGAGGTTGTCGCAACAAAAAGTTATACGTCCGGCACACGCACGATGGTCAATCACAACAAAATGCTGCGATTGTATGACGGAGCGATTGGGGTCAAGACTGGATTTACCAAGACGGCGGGACGCTGTCTGGTCAGTGCGGCGGAACGCAATGGGCGTACCGTTGTGGTTGTGACATTGAATGACGGCAACGATTGGAACGACCATAGTTCCATGCTGGATGCGGCATTTGCCGATATGAAAGACACGACATGGGCACAGAAGGGCGAGATTGCCTGTCAAATTTCCGTACAAACCGGACAGACCGAAACGGTTTCAGCCGTTTATTCAGACGATCTGGTTGCAACGATGCTGGCAGAGGAGCAGGCAGAGCTGCGTATTTCATGCGTACCATTTGTGTATGCGCCCGTGGAGCAGAACGAGGTGTGTGGCATTGCACAGGTGGTATGTGGGGATACGGTGCTGTGTGAGACAGAGCTGTTGTGCGCAAAGGCTGTTGGCGTTGACGAGACACAGGAGGATACTGGCTGGTGGGAGCGGTTTCTGCTGTGGCTGGATCATGTGCGCGGGCGGGAACTGGAAGACATATGATGGAATATATGGTTAAAACAGACAAAAAGAAATGATAAAAACAGAGTGGAAAGAGGAAACAACGTGCAGGAAAGATTACAAAAAATTCTGTCCGGAGCGGGCGTGTGCTCGCGCCGGGCAGCTGAAAAGCTGATGCAGGCTGGTGCAGTGACTGTCAACGGTGTCACTGCAAAGCCGGGTGACCGTGCGGATGCACAGCTCGATGACATCCGTGTCAACGGTCGCCGCATCAGCGGACATGAAGAATTGCATACAATCATGTTGTACAAGCCTGTGGGTGTTGTCACAACGATGTCGGATGAGAAAGACCGCAAAACAGTTGCCGATCTGGTACGGCGTTGTCCTGTGCGCGTGTTGCCGGTCGGACGGCTCGATCAATATTCAGAGGGATTGCTGCTGCTCACCAATGACGGTGCATTGCTCGATGCATTGACCCATCCGCGATATCATGTGGATAAAACCTATGAAGTTACTGTGCGCGGACAGGAGAATAGCTTGTCAAAGCTGTCCGAACCGATGGACATAGATGGCTATCGCATTCGCCCGGCGCAAGTCAAGGTCAAAACAATACAGTCGGACGATACCTTTGTGCTGCACATTACCATTCATGAGGGAAGGAATCGGCAGATACGTAAGATGTGTGCACAATGTGGATTGAGAGTACTGCGGCTGTGCCGGATTTCAGTGGGAGCACTTCAGCTTGACCGCTCCCTTCGACCGGGGCAATGGCGTGAACTGTCCAAGGAGGAAATGGTCGAGATTCGCCGACATGCTTTACACAAATAATACAATATGAAGCCGATTCTTCATATTTTTTGCAATGAGCGGCGGAAACACTTGCATTTTTGTGAATCAACAGATACAATGAAAGATATATAGAATACCAAGGAAATGTGAGGGTAAGAGACACAAACTATGAATGATTTAATGAGCAAGATTCAGAACAATCTGTCTAAATTTTCCAAAGGGCAGCGTCTGATTGCGAAGTATATCATTGAGCATTATGATAAAGCAGCATTTCTGACAGCGAGCAAGCTGGGCGAAACGGTTGGCGTCAGCGAATCAACCGTAGTCCGATTTGCCACAGAGCTGGGATATGACGGGTATCCCCACCTGCAAAAGGCATTGCAGGAGATGATCCGCAACAAGCTGACTGCTGTACAGCGTATGGAAGTGACGAGCGACCGCATGGGCGATCAGGATATCCTGCGCACAGTGCTGTCGTCTGATATTGACAAGATCCGCCTGACATTGGATGAAATTGACCGCAATTCTTTTGAAGGGGCTGTGGAGGCAATTTTAGGGGCGAAACATATTTATATCCTCGGTGTGCGCTCGTCGGCTGCACTGACCAGCTTTTTGGGGTTTTATTTCAACCTGTTGTTTGACAATGCAAGGATGATTCACACCAACAGTGTCAGTGAGATTTTTGAACAGATTTTGCGCGTCGGTGAAGGCGACGTCGTGCTCGGCGTCAGTTTTCCGCGTTACTCCAAGCGCACGCTCAAAGCATTGGAATATTCCAAAAAATCGGGTGCAACTGTCATTGCGCTGACAGATAGCCGCCTGTCGCCGCTCAGTCAAACGGCGGATTACACATTGCTCGCCAAGAGCGATATGGCTTCCTTTGTCGATTCACTCGTGGCGCCGCTCAGCGTGATCAATGCGCTGATTGTTGCCATCGGCATGCGCAAGCAAAATGAAATCAGCGATATATTCAACAAATTGGAAGCCATTTGGGATGAATATGAGGTATATGAAAAACTCGAAAGCAAATAATCTGACCGTCGCAGTGATTGGCGCAGGTGCGTCCGGATTGATGGCGGCAGGGACAGCAGCACAGCAGGGCGCCTGCGTCCTGCTGTTTGAGCGCAATGAGAAGGTCGGGCGCAAACTCGCCATTACAGGCAAAGGTCGCTGCAATGTCACGAACAACTGTGATACACAGACATTTTTGACCCATGTGCCGCAGAATCCCCGTTTCCTGTATAGCGCACTCGATGCCTTTTCTGTCCAGGACACCATGGCATTTTTTGAAAGATTGGGTGTGCCGCTCAAGACCGAACGCGGCGACCGCGTATTTCCGGTATCTGACCGGGCGCTCGATGTTGTCGATGCGCTGTATGGATGGGTGCGCCGGTGTGGCGTGACCATTGTGCACGAACAGGTGACGGATATTCGTGTGAATGAACAAACCGGCGCGGTATGCGGCGTGGTGGCAGGCAGCAGATTGCGCCGGGTTGACTGTGTGATTGTCGCCACTGGCGGGAAATCCTATCCGCTCACCGGCTCCACTGGTGATGGATATATCTGGGCGGAAAAGTTGGGGCATACCGTCACGCCGTTGCGCGCTTCCCTTGTGCCGTTGGTCTGTGCAGGCAAGGATTGCCCGCGGCTGCAGGGGTTGTCGCTCAAAAATGTCACATTGACAATATTTGAGAACAATAAAAAACTGCATGAAGGCTTTGGCGAGATGCTGTTCACACACTTTGGCATTTCCGGTCCATTGGTGCTCAGCGCGTCATCGCACATGCGCAAATGGGACAGGGCGACATATCGTGCGGAGATTGATTTCAAGCCTGCGTTGGATGAAGGAGTGTTGGATAAGCGGATTGTGTCTGACTTTTCCGGCGCATTGAACATGGATTTTAGAAATTCACTCGGTGCGCTCCTGCCGCGCAAGCTGATTCCAATTGTTGTGGAGCGCTCGGGTATTGATCCGCATGAAAAGGTGAATGCGATTACAAAAAAACAGCGGCATGCGCTTGTCCGTGTGCTCAAGCATTTTGAACTGGAAATTACCGAACCGCGTCCAGTTGCCGATGCCATTGTCACGTCAGGCGGCATTTCAGTGCGTGAAATGACGCCCAAAACGATGGAATCAAAAAAAGTGCGGAATTTGTATTTTGCCGGCGAGATCATTGACGTGGATGCGTATACGGGCGGCTTTAATTTGCAGATTGCCTGGTCAACCGGCTATCTGGCGGGGCTCAACGCTGCACAAAGTGCGGGAGAATAAAGAGATTAGGAGAATGGACATGAAATCAATTGCGGTTGCCATTGACGGACCGTCTGGCGCAGGGAAGAGCACAATTGCGCGTGCGGCTGCGGAACGTCTTGGATTTGTTTATGTGGATACCGGTGCCATGTACCGCACCATTGGGCTGGCGGTCTGTCGCGCAGGCGTACAGCTTGGCGATACAGCGGGCATTGTACCTGTGCTGCCGGGCATTGAGGTCAGCCTGAACTATCAGGATGGCATACAGCATGTCTGGCTGAACGGGGAAGATGTATCCGATCAGATCCGCACGCCGGAGATGTCAAAATATGCGTCATTTGTATCGGCAGTACCGGAGGTGCGTGCGTTCCTGCTGGATACCCAGCGGAATATGGCGAAAAAATACAGTGTCATTATGGATGGGCGCGACATTGGCACAGTTATCCTGCCGGAGGCGGAAGTCAAGATCTTTTTGACCGCTTCGCCGCAGGCACGTGCCAAACGCCGTTATTTGGAATTACAGCAAAAAGGGGAAGCTGTGACGTTGGACGAAGTGTTGGCAGATATGATCCAGCGCGACAAGGACGACACCACCCGCGCGGAAGCGCCGCTTCGGCAGGCGGAGGATGCTGTTTTGATCGATACGAGCGAGTTGACGCTTGAACAGTCTATGGATGCAGTCGAGGCTGTCATCCGCTGTGCATTGGAGGGACGGGTATGAAATATCACCGCGGATTTCAGTGGATTGCGATTCCATTTGTATCATTATATGACCATATTAAATACGATTATCATGTGATTGGTCGCGAGAATATCCCGAAAGGCGGCTGTGTGGTTGTGGCGAACCACAGTCAGTGGGCAGATCCGGCGATGGTTGCGACCGCGCTTAGCAACCGGCATGATTTTGCTGCCATGGCGAAAAAGGAACTGTTTGAAATCAAAGGTCTGGCGCCATTGATTACAGCGCTGGGCGCGTTTCCAGTTGACCGCAGCCGTGCAGATATCAATGCGATCAAGTTGGCGCTCAAGGCTGTGCGCGACGGCAGAAAGCTGCTGATTTTTCCGGAAGGAACAACCAAACACAGAGAAGGCGATGATGCAAAGGAGGGCGCAGCGCGCATTGCACTCAAAACCGGTGCTCCGATTTTGCCAATTTATATTCCAGAAAACAAGAAATTTCGTTCAAAGGTACGCGTGATTATCGGCGAACCATTTGTGCCGGAGCAGACGCATTCCAAAGAGGGCTACCGCGAGTTGTCTGATGAAATCATGCGCCGGATTTATGCACTCAAGGAGACAGAC
>CALWUF010000043.1 GCA_944384655.1 uncultured Butyricicoccus sp.
CGATGGCACGGGCAAAATACCGTTGGGATTCTCTTGCCAAGCCATTGCACGGCCTGGGCGATCTGGAAGATCTTTTGATTCAAATTGCGGGCATCTGTGGTACGGAACGCATAGATTTGCGCCGTAAATGCGTTGTGGTGATGTGTTCGGACAACGGTGTAGTTGAAGAAGGGATTTCACAGACCGGACAGGAAGTGACGGCAATCATTACAGAAAACCTGGCGGCCGGTACATCGACCGTATGCCATATGGCACGTGCGGCGGGTGCAGATGTCATCCCGGTGGATATTGGGGTATCACGTGAAGTCAGAGGTGACAATATCATCCGTCGGAAGATCGCGTATGGCACAAAAAATTTGTACAGAGAGCCGGCAATGACGCGTGAGCAGGCAGTGCGCGCCATAGAGGTTGGCATTGGAATGGCGTATTGGTGCAAACAGCGGGGATATGATATTGTTGCAACCGGTGAAATGGGCATTGGCAATACAACATCTACGGCGGCAGTTGTTGCGGCATTGCTGCGTGCGCCCGCAGAACTGGTCACTGGACGCGGTTCCGGCTTGACGGCAGCCGGACTGGAAAAGAAAATTCAAGTGGTTACCGAAGCCTTGGAACAATGGCAGCCGGATCAACAGGATCCGGTGGATATTTTGAGTAAAGTCGGCGGTTTTGATCTGTGTGGTTTGACCGGTTTATTCCTGGGCGGGGCCGCATGCGGATTGCCCATGATTTTGGACGGCGTGATTTCCGGTGCAGCGGCGCTGTGTGCCGCGCGTATGTGTGAGACTGTGCGCGGGTATCTCATTCCCTCCCATCACACGGCAGAACCTGCGGGTGTACTGATTGAGCAGGCGCTTGGCGTACATCCGCTCATCGACGCACATATGGCATTGGGAGAGGGAACGGGTGCAGTATGCCTGTTCGGACCATTGGATATGGCGGTATCCCTGTACTGCAATGGCAATACATTCGATGACAGCAACATCGAAGCGTATGTGCCGCTGGTGTAAGACATGCTTGTATTGGTGACAGGCGGCGCGGCGAGCGGCAAGTCCGCACTTGCAGAGGATATTGTGTGCCGTCTGGCGCATGGAAAACCGATGCTGTATGTTGCGGCGATGGAGCCATATGGCGAGGAGGCGCAGCGGCGCATTATGCGTCATCGTGCGCTGCGGGCAGGCAAGGGCTTTGATACATGCGAGCATGCGAAACGATTTGACCGGCTGTGCGTGCCAATGGGATATGAGGCTGCATTGTTTGAATGTATGGGCACTGCACTGGCCAATGAATTGTTTTCCCCTGACGGTGCGAAAGAAAACTGGAAAGACAGCATTTTGTCCGGCGTCGATACGCTGACAAGGGCGTGTTCTCATGTTGTTTTCGTAACCAATGAGGTTTTTTCCGATGGACGCGCGTATGATGCGGGCACAATGGCATATCTGCACGCGCTCGGACAGCTCAATCAGTTGTTGGCACAGCGGGCAGATGCCGTGTTGGAAAGTGTATGCGGCATCCCGGTGACGATGAAAGGAAGCGCAAATTTTGGGTGACATTTGGAGTGGATTGCTGGTGGCATTCGGATTGTATTCCGCGCTCCCCTTGCCACAGGTGGAATGGAAAAAGAATACGATGCGCTTTGCACTGATTTTCCTTCCGTTGATCGGTATATTGGTGGGCGTATGCCAGCTTGCCTGGTTATGGCTAGCACAGGTGTGGACGATACATGTGATGTTGTACGCAGCGGGAGCGGTGCTGATCCCTGTTGCACTGACCGGTGGAATTCATCTGGATGGGTTTACGGATACCTGTGATGCACTGTGTTCCTATGGCGACAGGGAAAAACGGTTGGCGATTCTCAAAGATCCGCATGTGGGTGCCTTCGGTGTGCTGTGGCTGCTCATGCTGTTGTTGATGCAGTTCGGTTTGTTTGCACAACTGTATGATGCGCCGGGATGTGCCGCATTGCTGGGTATGGGCTATGCCATGGCGCGTGCCATGGGCGGACATATGATCGTCGCACAGCCGTGTGCAAAGGATTCCGGTTTGGCGCGGCTGTTTTCTGACAATGCAGAGAAAACCATTGTGGCGCATGCGATGTGTATCTGGATGTTTGTGTGTGCCGTAGGTCTTGTCACTATAAGTCGATGGTTTGGCGTGCTGGCAGTTTGCGCGGCATTGGTATTTTTTGTGTACCATATCGGCAAATGCCGGAGAATTTTTGGCGGCATTACAGGTGATTTGTGCGGCATGTGCATCACCCTATGTGAAACCCTTGTATTGGTCACAGCCGTCATTGGCGGATTATGCCTGCGATAAGGCGATTTTATCAACAGGAGAGACAAAAATCATGACAATTTTAATTGTCGGAGGCATGGCACAGGGGAAACGTGAATTTGCACGCCGTTTGTCGCCGGAAACCGAAATGATAGACAATTTACAGGATATTGTGCGGCAGGCATTGGAGACCGGAAAACCTGTACCACAGGCATCGGAATTTTTGGGAAAAACCGTCATTTGTACGGAACTGGGCTGTGGGATTGTCCCCATGGATGCAGAAGAACGTGAATGGCGTGAACAGACCGGGCGATTGTGCTGTGATCTCGCGGCGCAGGCAGATCGTGTATATCGCGTGAGCTGCGGGATTGCACAATGTATCAAGGGGGCGTCATGAGCATTGTTGCAGCAGTTCTGCTGGGTTTTTTGATTGACTGTGTGCTCGGAGATCCGGAACGGTTGTGGCATCCCATTTGCGGCATCGGTTCTATGATTTCTTTTTGGACAAAACGTCTGCGCAGGTGGTTTCCGGATACCAAGCGCGGGCAATTTTGCGCAGGCATATGGTTGTGGCTGCTCGTGGTGGTGCCTTCCTGGCTGATTCCATTTATGATGTTATATATTGCGGGATGGATTCATCCTGTTGTTCGATTTACATTGGAAACGGTGTTCTGTTGGCAGATTTTTGCGGCAAAATCGCTGAAACTTGCGGCATTGCGCGTATATGATGCATTGAAGGCGGGAGATTTGCCGCTTGCACGCACGTATGTCTCATGGATTGTCGGGCGTGATACCGCAGCATTGACTGCGGAACAGGTCACAAAAGCAACGGTAGAAACGGTTGCAGAAAATACGAGCGATGGTATCATTGCACCGCTGTTCTTTCTGTTGCTGGGCGGTGCGCCGCTCGGTTTTGCATATAAAGCGGTCAATACATTGGATTCCATGGTCGGTTATAAAAATGATGAATTTTTATATTTTGGACGGTTTTCTGCCAGGATGGACGATATATGGAATTTTATTCCGGCACGTCTGAGTGGGCTGTTGTTTGTCGTGGGTGCAAAGCCTGCGGGATTGGACATGTCTGGCGCATGGCATTGTTTCCGGCGTGACCGGCTCAAACATGCCAGCCCGAATTCCGCACAGACGGAATCCGCCTGTGCGGGTGCGCTCGGCGTACAGCTCGCGGGCAATGCATATTATTTTGGCAAGTTGTATCAAAAGCCTACATTGGGGGATGCACTGCGTCCGATTGAACCGGAAGACATTGTGCGAACCAATGGATTGATGATGTGGGCATCGGTGTTTGCTGTTGTCCTGCTGTGTGTCCTGCGCGCGGCGATTGTAACAGTATGTTGAAAGGTGGGAGGATGGAATGACGGAAAGCAGGCATGGCGGCGATATTTACGCTGAGGATGTGAAGGGAGAGCCGTTGGATTTTTCCGCAAGCATCAATCCGCTCGGCATGCCGGAAGAGATTTTGCATGCGGCACAGGAGGCGCTCACCCACAGCATACATTATCCCGATCCCCTGTGCCGCAGGTTGCGCACGGCAATTGCCGCGCGGGAAGGCGTGATGGCAGAGCAGATATTTTGCGGCGGCGGCGCGGCGGATGTGCTATTCCGGCTGATGCTCGCCTTGAAGCCGGGAAAAATCCTGTTACCTGCACCGACGTTCGGAGAGTATGCCCAGGCTGCGGCGCTGGCAGGCAGTGAGGTTGTCCGTGTACCACTGGATGAAAGCAGCAATTTCGATGTGGAAGAGGGGTTTTGGGATGTGCTCACGCCCGATATTGATGCAGTGATTTTATGCAATCCCAATAATCCGACCGGGCGGGTCGTATCAAAATGGCTGGTGAAGAAAGGAATGGAACGCTGTGCACAGGTCGGTGCGACGTTGATTGTTGATGAATGTTTCCATGATTTTCTTGACGAGCCGGAGCATGTGGTCATGACGGATTGTTTGCCAGATCATCGCAATTTGGTTTTGCTGCGGTCGTTTACCAAATTGTATGCCATGCCGGGTATTCGCGTCGGCTATTGTCTGTCATCCAATATCGGATTGCTTGTAGATATGTATCACACGGGTGCGCCGTGGTCGGTGTCTGTGGTTGCACAGGCGTGCGGCATCCGGGCGGCACAGGATACCGAATATCCGGCGCGCACCCGCACATATATTTCCCAACAGCGCACGCAATTGGAAAACAGCCTGCGTGAGCTGGGTTTTTTTGTGATACCCAGCGCGGCAAATTTTGTGTTGTTCCGCAATGATGATATAAAAAACCTCGAGGAAAAAATGCGTCGGCGCGGGATTTTGATCCGCTCATGTGCGAACTTTGAGGGGCTGAATGCCCGGTGGTTCCGCGTGGCAGTGCGCACAGAAGCGGAAAACTTTGTGTTGCTGCACGCATTGCGGGAATTGAAAAACGGTGGATCACAAGAGGGTACATGCCCGGGAAGAAAGCAGGTGGAACAAAACCAATGGCAAAAGTAATTATGGTGCAGGGTACGACGTCCAATGCGGGCAAAAGTCTGACGGTTGCGGCATTGTGCCGCATTTTGAAACAGGATGGTTTGCGTGTCGCGCCGTTTAAATCGCAGAATATGGCGCTCAATTCCTTTATCACAGCAGAGGGCGCAGAGATGGGACGCGCACAGGTGATGCAGGCGGAGGCCGCTGGAATTGCGCCGGATGTTCGCATGAATCCAATTTTGCTCAAGCCGACAAGCAATTGCGGTTCACAGGTCATTGTAAACGGAAATGTGCGCGGCACAATGTCTGCGAAGGAATATTATGCATATAAAAAGCAGTTGATACCGGACATTTTGGCGGCATATAACAGTCTTGCGGCGGAATATGATGTCATTGTCATTGAGGGCGCAGGAAGCCCGGCGGAAATCAACCTGCGGGAAAATGACATTGTCAACATGGGTATGGCAGAGATGGCAGATGCACCGGTTGTGTTGGTCGCAGATATTGATCGCGGCGGTGTGTTTGCGTCGCTGTATGGTACGGTCGAGCTGCTTGAACCGCAGGAACGCACCCGTATCAAAGGTTTGATTGTCAATAAATTCCGCGGAGATGTAAATATTTTAAAACCTGGTCTGGATATCATGGAGCAGCGGTTGCACATTCCGTTTGTCGGCGTCATACCCTATTTATCTCTCGACCTGGACGATGAAGACAGCTTGTCCGAACGGTTACATGCTGATCAGCATGCAGCGTTGATTGACATTGCAGTTATCCGCATACCGCGCATATCCAATTTTACCGATTTTGCGCCATTGGAGCGTATGCCAGGCGTATGTGTGCGCTATATTTCGCGTGTACACGAACTCAAACATCCTGATTTGATTATATTGCCAGGCAGTAAAAACACGATGGATGATCTCAAATGGATGAGACAGAACGGCATGGAAGCGGCCATTCGCAAGTATGTGTCGGCGGGAAATCCTGTGTTTGGCATATGCGGCGGCTATCAAATGATGGGATTGACGCTCGCTGATCCGGACGGCGTTGAGGCGGGCGGTACAATGGATGGCATGGGGCTGTTGCCGACGCATACGATATTCTGTGCGGACAAGACAACGACGCAGGTATGCGGTACCTTTGAAACGGTACATGGTTTGTTTTCCGGATTGTCCGGCACGGCATTTGACGGCTATGAAATTCATATGGGCGAAACGACATATGAACCGGGCGCAAAGCCGTTGACGCATGTCATGCGCGGCGGGGTGACAGTCGCTGATGGCGCACAAGACGGCGTATGCTGCGGCACATATGTGCACGGGATCTTTGACTGCGAAGCGGTCAGCCGGGCATTGATCTGTGCACTGCTCACACGGCGTGGATTGTCGGACGCTGATGTTTCCAGTTTTGATACACAGGCATACAAACAACAGCAATATGATGCGCTGGCGGATGCGGTACGGTGCGCGTTGGATATGCAGGCAATTTACCGCATATTGAATGGAGAATGATATGGAACAAGGTTTGATTCATATTTATTGCGGCGATGGCAAGGGCAAAACAACCTGTGCGTTTGGTCTGGCGCTGCGCTGTGCAGGCTGTGGTTATCCCGTGCGCATTGTACAGTTCCTCAAAGGTGGTGAGACCGGGGAGGTGTGTGCAATACAGCAGTTCCCCAATGTGGAACTGCTGCGCGCCAAACAGGGCACAAAATTCACGTTCCAGATGAATGGGGAAGAGCGGATCCAGGCGGCGCGCGAACATGCGGCGCTGCTGGACCGGGCGTTTGAACATGTCGAGCATGTGCGCATGTTGGTGCTGGATGAGATTATGGCGGCGTGCAGCATGGGGATGGTGGATGAAGATCATCTCGTCGATCTGCTGCGTCACAGACCATCGGGGGTGGAAATTGTGATGACCGGGAGGAATCCATCCGATCGTCTGGTGGAGATGGCGGACTATGTGACAGAAATGCAAAAAGTCAAACATCCATATGAACAGGGCGTGAAGGCGCGCCGTGGTATTGAGAGGTGAAAATATGGACAAGATGGAATATGTAAAACCGACAGATATCGAAAAGCGCAGCTTTGCGATCATTACGCAGGAACTGGGCAGCCGCACGTTTCCGCCGGAGATTGCACCGGTGGTCAAGCGTGTGATCCATACCACAGCAGATTTTGATTATGCAGACAATCTGGTATTTTCTGAGGGTGTGGTTGCACGGGCGTTGAAAGCGATTCCATGTGGCGCACACATTGTCACAGATACCAACATGGTTAAAGCCGGGATCAACAAAAAGATTTTGGCGCAATTTGGCGGAGAGGTACATTGTTTTGTGGCGGATGAGGATGTGACGGCGGAGGCAAAGGCGCGCGGCGTGACGCGCTCCACCGTGTCGATGGAACGCGCCGCCGAACTGGATGTACCGCTGATTTTTGCCATTGGCAATGCGCCGACTGCGCTGGTGGAGATCCGCCGCCTGATCGATGCAGGAACATTGTCGCCAGAATTGGTTATCGGTGTGCCGGTCGGCTTTGTCAATGTTGTGGAATCGAAAGAATTGATTGTGAAATCGAGCGTGCCATATATCGTGGCGTGTGGGCGCAAAGGTGGCAGTACTGTGGCAGCGGCGATTGTCAATGCGCTGCTGTATCAACTGGTGAGTCGCGAGGGATTTTAACATTATAATCCCAACAGCAGGAAAATTCCCGCGAGGATGAGCAGGTCATGGTCGATATTGCCCTCATCGTCCTTGAGCAGGAACAGCAGGATGAGTAGGACAAGCAGGGTGTTGTCATCCAACAGCTTGCTGAGACCACCTTCCTTGCCAAGCAGATTGCTGAGGGAAGACAGCAGTCCGCCGCCGCTGTTGTCCTTTGCTTTGCAGGATTCGTGGTCGTCCCGGTCCGGGCGGCAGTCGCGATGCGGCTCCGGTTTCTGCGGTTCATGCGGACAGGTGTTTTGCAGATAACGGTTGTACACGGGTCAGACCTCCTTCTGGCATAACTGCGGCAGAAGCTGTCCGGCGGCGGACTGTGCCATGCGTGCGGCGGACAGAATGTGTTCGGCGCGGTCGATCTGTGCACAGGTCTGCGCCGAGAGAAAGGGTCGGAGCGCATGGAGCAGACGGGAACGTTCCGGACAGAGCGAACCATGGCTGCTCTGCGCGATTGCGGAAATCGCAGGCAGGGCACGGCGCATGAAGGCGGCAGTTGGATCATCTCCACCTGCAGCGGGAAGCTCCGGATTTTTCTGTACAGGCAGTGCATCCGTTGATGTGTCTGTACCGCTCATCAATTGGGATGCAATGCCCGCCAATTTCTGCATGGTCTCCGGATCATTGAGCAGGGAAGACAACATGTCGGAGGATTCCATGGTTCATCGCCCCATCATTTTTGCAATTTGTGCGGCGAGCTGTGCGCCTTCCGGCGTGCGCAGCAGTTCCTGTACAGACTGTTTTGCACCTTCCAAATTGCCTGCCTGTGCCATGCGGGCGGCGTTTTCCAATGAACTGCCATGCCCTTCCAGAATTTTTTGAGCTGCCTGACGTCCTTCCGGCGTATTGAGCGCTTCACGCATACGCCCAGTTGCACGAGCCGCGTCGGCAGTTCCGGTTGTGCGCGAGATACGTCGCATCAGTTCTTCCATATCGCGTTGCTGCATGATATAGCCTCCTGTATATGTGAATTTGTGCCGCTGACATATTCACAGCACGGTTCATTGCAGTATACGCCATCGTTGCGGCAATTGTTCTTTGACTTTCACAAAAAAATAGTGTATATTCATTGATAGCATATCTGAGAATGGTTCATATTACCAAAACGTGATAGGAACAGTTCTCAGATATACTCTGTACACAACAAAGGTGCGGAAGGAGGCATATGATGAAGCTACTTGTTTTTTCCGATTCCCACCGCCGCAACACTTCGGATATGCTTTCCATCATTGACGAAGAAAAACCGGATGTTGTGCTTCATTTGGGCGACGTGGTCGATGATGTGGAAGATATCCGTTCGGTATATCCTGATTTGAAGGTGTACAACGTCAGGGGCAACAATGATTATGGCTGGCATGCGCAGGATGTGCAGGACAATTTGATTGTGTGTGTCGGACAGATAAAATTATTGTTGACCCATGGACACCTGTATGGTGTGCGCCGCAATACAAAGGCATTGGCTGCGACCGCGCGCAAGCATGGCTGTCAGATCGCATTGTACGGACATACACATGAGGCAAGGCTCAATTGGGATGGGGGCATCCTGATTGCCAATCCGGGCAGCATCAGCCTGCCATATGTGGCTGCGCCTCCGTCATATTTGCGGCTGGTGATTGAGGGAACACAGATTCAGCCGGAAATTGTCTATCTGGATCAGACATACTGAATATTCCAGAACAACACAAAAGAAGGGATCGAGAGATATGTTACTGGCGATTGACGTTGGCAATACCAACACAGTTTTTGGTATTTACCGTGAGGAGGAGCTGATCGGCAGCTTTCGCTTGTCCACAACGGCGGAACGAACATCAGATGAAATCGGCATGCAGATACATCTGTATTACAGCTTCCTCGGACTGAGTACAAAGGATACCCATGCGGTTATCATTGCATCGGTTGTGCCTCCAGTCATGTATACGTTGATTAACGCGATTCGCAAATATATTGGTGTGCAGCCGTTGATTGTCGGCAAAGACATCGATACAGGATTGATGAACTGTTATGACAATCCGAAGGAGGTTGGTGTTGATCGTTTGGTCAATGCGGTATCTGCGGTGAAAAGATACGGAAGTCCATTGATTATCATCGATATTGGCACCGCGACCACATTTGATGTCATCGATGAAACGGGAGCGTATCGCGGAGGCGCCATTTATCCGGGCATCAAGGTTTCGATGGAAGCGTTGTTTCAGAAGGCGTCGAAACTGCCGCGTGTCGATATCGTGCGTCCGGACAAAGCCATCGGTACGAATACTGTCATGAGCATGCAGTCGGGCGCAGTGCGCGGATATGCCGGCGCGATTCAGGGCATTGTCAGCGAGATGCAGGGGGAAATGGGTTGTACATGCAATGTCGTTGCGACCGGGGGTATGGGTCGTATGATGGCGCAATACTGCGATATCATCACGCATGTCGATGCGAATCTGACGCTTGAGGGTCTGTTGATGATCTATCACGCCAATCGAGAAAAATTTGATGCTGTGAAGCCACTCGGTGCACTTTGCGTTTCCGCTGATGAGGAAGTAGAAACAAGGTTGTGAGCGCTCAAAAGACAAAGGGGGCGGATGCCTGCAGCATCCGCCCCCTGTTTCTGCGCACAGCTATGACCTGAAATCAAACAGTTTATCAGGTGAAATATGCAGGACCGCGCAGATAGAAAAAATGACGTCGAGTGAAACCGCGCACTCGGCAGTTTCAATCCGGCTCATATGCGTACGGCTGATACCGACGCGTTCTGCCAGCCGGAGCTGAGACATGCCGCACTGTTTTCGATAATACGCGATATTCAAACCGAGTTGTTGATATTTTTGCTGATGTTGTTTATCCAAATTCACCACTCCCAGCATAGTTTACGCGATAATTGAAGCTGGTACGACAACGCGGCAAATTATTTCTGCAACATGTGAAGTGTCAATCTGTGTACACAGCGATACCGAAGGCTGCAATTTTGGAAGTTTTATCCGTTTTTTTAAGTTATATGGAAACACTGTAATTTTATGGGAAACGGGATATATATCAGTTAAAGAGATACATACAGGCATGTAAAACCCGCTGTATTCACAGAGATGTGAACAACAGCGGGTTTTGCAGTCGTTACGTTTCTCCGCATCCGGTTTTGCAGATCTCGCGCAGGCAGCACTTGTCACACATCGGCTTGCGAGCGGTACATACAGCGCGTCCATG
The DNA here is from genome assembly GCA_944384655.1 of uncultured Butyricicoccus sp. Lineage (GTDB taxonomy): Bacteria > Bacillota > Clostridia > Oscillospirales > Butyricicoccaceae > Butyricicoccus_A. Next base: position 10,644 of record CALWUF010000043.1, read on the forward strand.
CAGCACCAGGCGGTGACAAAAATCGTTGGATGCGGCGGGGGGGACGATGGGGCGCAGTGCCCGTTCCAGTTTTCCCGGCTCTTTGATACCGTCGACCAGCCCGATACGGTTGGACAATCGGATACAGTGGGTATCTGCCACAATTGCCGGTTTTCCATACAGGTCTCCCAGGATAAGGTTTGCGGTTTTGCGTCCGACGCCGGGAATTTTGAGCAGCTCCTCCATTGTGCCCGGCACTTTTCCGCTGTGATGTTCCAATAGATACTGTGCAGCGGCGTGCAGATCGCGCGCCTTGGTTTTTCCCAGACCGCATGGGCGTATGATGGCTTCGATTTCCTCCGGCTGCGCCTCGGCAAAGGCTTCCAATGAAGGGAAACGGGAGTATAGATCTTGTGTAACAATATTGACACGTGCATCTGTGCACTGGGCGGACAGACGTGTGGCGAACAGCAGTTCATAATCCTTTTGATATTGCAGGGCACAGATGGCGTCCGGATATTCCTGCTCCAGCAGGCGGACAGCGGTTTCGGCGCGTTCGGTTGGCGTCAGCATAGATGGGGGTCTCCTTTATCACATGAAATTTGGTCAGTGGGTCAAATATAGCCCGCAACATGTGTATTGTATCACAAATTCTGCACAAAAAATCGACAACTTTACGAAAATTTTACTGCATTAAAGGGAAAAAATGCTTAAGAGGGAAATGTGCCTTGCAAAAAGGCGGAATTCCTGTTTTAATAGAAGAAGTAAAACTGACTCAAGCCCGATTTTTATGGAGGAGTATTCAGCATGTCCGAAGCCAAGAGAATTGAAGAAAATATTGCGTTTGTTACCAGTATGGATCCTGAGCTGGGTGCAGCAATCCGCAAGGAATATGATCGTCAGTGCCGCAACATCGAGTTGATTGCGTCGGAAAATATTGTTTCCCCGACCGTCATGGCAGCGATGGGTACGGTTCTCACCAACAAATATGCCGAAGGATATCCGGGAAAACGCTATTACGGCGGCTGTGAGTGCGTTGATATTGCCGAAAATTTGGCAATTGAACGTGTATGCAAGCTGTTCGGTGCAAAGTTTGCCAATGTACAGCCGCATTCCGGCGCACAGGCCAATATGGCGGTTTATCAGGCGCTGTGTAAGCCGGGTGATACCGTTTTGGGTATGTCGTTGGACAACGGTGGTCACCTGACCCATGGTTCCCCGGTAAACCAGTCTGGTCTGTTGTACAATATTGTGGCATATGGCGTTGATGACAACGGCTATATCGATTACGATGCGCTGCGTGCACAGGCAAAGGAAATGAAGCCGAAGATGATTATCGCAGGCGCTTCTGCATATCCACGTGAAATCCGTTTCGATATTTTTGCTGATATTGCAAAGGAAGTCGGTGCATATCTGTTTGTCGATATGGCGCATATTGCCGGTCTTGTTGCGGCAGGTCTGCATATGAACCCGATGGAATATGCCGACGTTGTCACCACCACGACGCATAAGACGCTGCGCGGTCCGCGCGGTGGCTGCATTCTGACCAACAATGAGGATCTGGCGAAGAAGTTTAATAAGGCCATCTTCCCAGGCACGCAGGGCGGTCCACTCATGCACGTCATCGCTGCCAAGGCAGTCTGCTTCGGCGAGGCGCTTCAGCCGCAGTTCAAGGAATATCAGACCCAGGTTGCGAATAACGCAAAGGCACTGGCAGATGGTCTGATGAAGCGCGGCATCAATCTGGTTTCGGGCGGCACGGACAACCATCTGATGTTGGTTGACCTGCGTGGCACGGACGTGACCGGTAAAGAGCTTCAGAACCGCTTGGATGCAGTGTATATCACGGCAAATAAAAACACGGTTCCGAATGAGCCGCTCAGCCCGTTTGTCACCTCTGGCGTCCGTCTGGGAACCCCGGCTGTCACCACTCGTGGGTTTAAGGAAGCGGAAATGGACAGGATTGCACAGTTTATCACTTGGGCAATCACGGATTTCGACGCAAAGGCAGACGAAATTCGTGCCGGCGTCGGTGAAATCTGCAAGCAGTTCCCGCTGTACTGATTTTTTTGGAAGAGAATATGAAATTTCAGCCTCTGGCCGACCGTATCCGCCCAACCACACTGGCGGATGTGGTTGGCCAGCCGCATATTTTGGGACAATCCGGTCTGCTGCGCCGGATTGTCGAGAGCGGCAACATTCCCAATATGATTTTTTATGGTCCATCCGGTGTGGGGAAGACGACCGTTGCATCGATTATTGCGGGACAGACCGAGCGAAGGTTGTACCGGCTCAATGCTACAACCGCTTCCATTTCAGATATCCGGCAGATTTTTGACGAGTTGGGCACAATGCTCGCGCCAAATGGTGCGCTGATCTATTTGGATGAGATTCAATATTTTAACAAAAAACAACAGCAATCACTGCTGGAATTCATTGAGGACGGGCGCATTACACTGATTGCTTCGACGACGGAAAATCCGTATTTTTATGTATATGGTGCGGTTCTCAGCCGATGTACCGTATTTGAATTCCGTCCTGTCGGGGCGGCAGACGTCGAGTCTGCGGTGCGCCGGGCATTCTCATTGGCAGACCCTGCGCGCAATGTTTCGGATGAAGTGTGCACACACATTGCCACTGCCTGCGGCGGCGATGTGCGCAAGGCGGTGAATGCGGTCGAGCTGCTGGTACAGGCGGCGCGAGGGGATACGATCACGTTGGCAGACGCGCAGCAAGCGGCGCAGCGTTCTGCGATGCGTTATGATCGCGACGGTGACCAGCATTATGATATTCTGTCCGGTTTGCAAAAATCCATCCGAGGATCAGATCCGGATGCAGCGGTGCATTATCTTGCGCGGCTGCTTGAAGCAGGCGACCTCATTTCCGCCTGTCGCCGCCTGTTGGTCGTTGCAGCGGAGGATGTCGGGTTGGCATATCCCCAGGCAATGTCCATGGTCAAAGCATATGTGGATACAGCAACGCAGCTCGGTTTACCGGAAGCGCGTATCCCGCTGGCGGATGCGGCGCTGTTGCTTGCGACTGCGCCCAAGTCGAACAGTGGCATTCGTGCGATAGACGCCGCGATACAGGACGTCCGTGCGGGAAAGGCGGGAGACATTCCGGACTATCTCAAGGACAGCCATTATTCCGGGGCAGGCAAACTGGGACGCGGATTAACCTATCGGTTTCCGCATGATTATCCAAATCATTGGATTGACCAGCAGTACCTGCCGGATACACTGCGCGATGCGCACTATTATGACTATGGCGAAAATAAGACGGAACAGAGGGCAAAAGCATATTGGGATGCGGTCAAAGGACAAGGCAGATGATATTTGTCGAAAAGATAGAATATATCATAACACCTGATTTTGTAATAAATTCAGGTGTTTCTTTTTGTTTTCACAGGGGTTTTCTGATCGGTGAAATGGGAAAAACTGGGGTTGAAATTGACAGGTAACTGTGGTAAAATCGACAAGAAAGCGCAGGACTTAGCGCTTTTAAATTGGAGAAACCGCACAGAAACTGTGCGGTTTTGATATAAAATAAATGGGAGGTACATATGAACAAACAATTCAGACAAATTGGGGCAACCGCACTGGTCGGTGCAATGCTGTGCGGCATGAGTACGGGAGCTTTTGCAGTATCCGATGTGGCAAAAATCGGCTCGACCGGATACGCATCATTGAACAAGGCATTGGAAGCGGTCAAAGATGGACAGACCATCACATTGCTGCAAAATGTTTCGGGCGATACGGAGGCGTATTCTGGCGGAGCAGCGGCCGGTGTTGCATACATTCATGAGGATGCCGCCGGCAAATCATTTACCATTGATTTGAACCAGAAGAGTATCACCGCCTCAGCTGACTCACAGGACGCGTTGCTGATTTATGCGCACAGCGGTGCAGGGAACCTGTCAATTACCCTGAAAAATGGTTCGATTTCCGCCAGCGGGACAGGGATTGATGGCATTTGGGTGCAGGATAACGACCCATCGACATCGACCATCGTTACGCTGCGCAATATGAACGTTTCAGCGGACGGGGAAGCGGCGATCAATTGCTTTGATGCAAACTTAGACGTACAGGCAACCGTTACCGGTGTGGATGACGCAATTTATGCGGAAAATTCCGCAATCCATCTGCTTGCGGGCAGCTTTGAGGCAACCGGAACAGATACCGAAGATGGCGTGATCGCCTGTTATCAGCGGATAGATGAAGAAAATGGGGAGCTGAATATGGCTCAGGTAACGACAGCGGAGGAACCGGCGGTTGTCCGTCCGGCTGATTGGAAAACCACGCTGCCAATGCGTTTAACCGTTACCAATTTCCAGGATGTCCAGATCAATGAGGGCAAAAAGCCATGGTATTATGACTATGTGTATGAGATGGCGAACAGAGGCGTTGTCAGTGGCGACGGCAATGTGTGGACGTTCAGCCCCAATAAAAATGTCACCCGTGAACAATTTGCAGTTATGTTGGCCGGCGCGGCAGGCGCTGACCTGAGTGCATATGAAGGCAAAAAAACATTCAGCGATGTGACACATACCTGGTCTATTCGCCAGATTGAATGGGCATATGACAATGGGATTGTCAGCGGCACGGGAAACGGTAAATTTTCACCCACTGCGGCAATTACCCGTGAACAAGCGTGTGTGATGTTGTACAAATATCAGGCGAATATATTGAATATTGAGCCGAGACAGGTCGTTGAAGTAGGAACATATCCTGATAGCGATGAAATTTCAACATGGGCGGAGACTGCTGTACAGACCATGCTCATGGAAGGCATCATCACCGGCAGCAAACAAGGCGATACCGTGAAGATTTTACCCAAGGGCAATGCATCGCGCGCACAGGTCTGCACAATGCTGAGCGCTATGTTTCGATTTGCAGCGCAGAGCTGATATGAAATGATTCAAAACCGTCGGTGGAAACCGACGGTTTTGCTTTCGAGAAAAGGTAACAAAACGTTTACAAAACGGTAAAAATCTGTTACAATATTGGAAACGATTCCCTGTGGGGGACTGAAAAAGTCAGGAGGTTTCTTTCAACATGTTTGAAAAAAAGACAAAGCAGTTGGCGGGTTTCGTCTTGTCAGCGGCATTGGTTTTGCCTGCAACGGCAGGTTCGTTTGCAGCAGAGCCGCAGGCACAGATCGGAACAACCCAATACACCACCTTGTGGGAAGCATTGGAGGAGGTAAAGGACGGACAGACCATTGAAATATTGACAGATATTTCCAATGAAGAACTTACGTTGTTCTGTAGTTGTGATGCGTCGTTTGAAATTACCATTGATCTGAATGACCATACCATTTATGAATCCACCACAAATTCTCCCGGATTTTCGTATATCGCGGGCGGTGGATCGGTTGCGCCGAAGGTCACCATACGTGACGGTACAATCCGCTGTACGTCAAAAGCTACCGTTGGTTCACCGTATGCGAGCGGAATCTGGATAGAATCGATGGATCGCACCTGCCGTCCGGTGCTTGTATTGGATAACATGACGATTTCATCGGCAAACGATGCAGGCGTCAACTGCATTGATGCACAGCTTCATGTGATGGGCGCTGCCATTAGCGCGTATGACGATGCGGTTTATGCGCATGATGCGCCAGTATACATCCAGGCCGGCAATTTTCACACGTCGAAAGACGTGAGCAACAATGGTGCGCTGGTCGCCGCAGGCAATGCGGATATTTCGATGACCGCAGAGGATGGCATCATCCGCCCCACGGACTGGAAGGAAAAGAAGAGTACGCTTGTACGTGCGATCTGGTTCAAAGATGTGCGGTCATATGAATGGTTTTATGAAAAAGTGTATGACATGACCCGGCGCGGTCTGATCAGTGGCAAAAACAGTTGGACATTTGGACCGATGGACAGCATTACCCGCGCAGAAGCAGTCACACTGCTTGCGGCGGCGTCCGGGCAGGATGTCAGCGGCTATTCCGCAAGCGATATGTTCCATGACGTGGAAGCCAATTCCTGGTATAACCATTATATCGGTTGGGCTGTGGAAAATGGAATAGCCAGCGGCTATGGAGACGGTGCATTTGGACCCAATGATACCATTACCCGTGAACAATTGGCAGTTATGCTGTATAGTTATCAGACAAAGATTATGAAACTGGATGTTGTCGATAAGGTTACGCCGCAGGAGATGCCGGATGCAGATCAGGTATCTGACTGGGCAAAGGAGGCAATGGATGTCATGATGCGCGAGGGCATTATCAGCGGTGATTTGGGCGATAACAATGTAACCTGGATCAAGCCGCAGGAAAATGCAACCCGTGCACAGGCGGCATGCATGTTGTATGAACTGTTGGAACTTGCGTGAAAACATAAAAAGAGTGCGTTTCCGGCTGGGAACGCACTCTTTTTTCGCCTTAAAGCGACTCTGATTTTTGCTCGGTCATCGCTGAGATAATCTGTGCGCGCACGCGTTCCGGCAGTTCACGAACTTCTTGACGGCTCATGCCTGCGGTTGGGATTGGCTTGTGGATGGTCACACGGACATGACCCGGATGAATGCGCCCGCGCTCTTCCAGCATGTGATACGTGCCTTCAATCGTAACCGGCACGATAGGAACCTTTGCGCTGGTCGCGATGCGGAAGGCGCCGCCCTTGAATTCCTTTACCGGACCGCCCTTGCTGCGTGTGCCCTCCGGAAAGATTGTTATCGAATTGCCTGCCTTGACCAGTTTGGTGCCATCCATCAGTGCGCGCACTGCCTGCGATTCGTCTTCGCGGTCGAGGAAGACGCATTGAAGCAGTTTCATCCAACCATGAATGCCGGGGACTTTGGCAAGCGATTGTTTCGCCATCAGTGCATGCGGTTTTCCAACCTGTGTCAAAACAACCGGAATATCAAAGTCACTCTGATGGTTTGATACAAAGACGGCAGTTTCGTCCGGAATATTTTCCTTTCCAATGACCTCCACCGTGCCGCCTGCCAAGCGCAACAGGCGTGACGCCCAATTGAATACCACTGTTTCAATCATCGGTTGCACCTGAGCACGTTTTCCTTTTTTGACCTTGTGGTGACAGTAAAGCTGAAATGGCGATGCGAATACAAGGTACAGGATAAAATAGATAAACCAGAGTATTGTCCGAAGCATTTTTTGTTTCCTCCTGTTATGTTTCCGCTGTCTGACGGATGATGTCGTATTTTGCGCGCAGCGCATCCAGGTTTACCGCACAGTTGGCGGGTGACGTGGATGGCAATATGTGTGCAGGCATACCACATTGCGGCAGGCAGTATTTTTTATATAGTGCACCGGCTTTTTGTCCCGTGGCGAAAATGGCCCGGATTGGTGCGGCACACAAAATGACATTCATATCGTTGGGCACAGGATTGCGAATAGAGGAATCGGATGCGCCTGTAATCTCACAACTTGCGAGTACATCCCACAGTGCAATGTGCCGCCGGGTCAGAAAATCCTGTTGCGCTGCGATATCACCGACCAATGGCGGCTCACCATAGAGTGCGGGAAGCACGCGCCAGAATCGGTTTTGAGGGTGTGCATAATAAAACCCTGCTTCACGCGATTTTGGCGATGGCATGGTACCCAGTATGAGTACCCGTGATTGTGCATCATACCACGGACCAAATTCATGTGTTACCAGCATGGTTATTCCTCCTGAAAGGCTACTTTGTGCTTGAGGACAGATTCCATCGCGGCAAGGTCACGTTCACTCACCATCGTCGCCAGCGTGTCCCCTGCTTTGAGACGCAGTTTGCCGCGCGGAATCAGTTCTTCCTCATTGCGTGTGACAGATACCACCAGGCATTCAGACGGCAAACCGAGTGATTCGATGGTACAGCCATCTGCTTCACTGCCTTCTTCGATGACAGAGGTGATGATGGACTTGGCACGTGTGGCACCGCGGGCAATTTTCATCTTGCGGTTTGTGAGCAGGCGTTCTGTCAGGCTCTCATAAACGGGCTTGCTGCGCAGCAGCTCTGCAACGATGTATGCCACCAGCGACGCTGTGGACAGTGACATCAGATGAGAGAAACTGCCGGTCATTTCAGAAATCAATACAATGCCGGTGACGGGTGCACGGACAATGGCGGAAAACAATGCTGCCATTGCAATGATGACAAGATTCGCAACAAAACTGCGGTCAAATCCAAACCAGTCGGTGACCACTGTGCCGTATGCGCCGCCAATGTATGCACCCAATACGAGAAGCGGGAAGAAAATACCGCCGGGAGCGCCTGAACCAAAGCTGACCATGGAATACAGGAATTTGACAACAAGCAATACAAGAATGGCTGAGAGTGCAGGACTTCCGTGGTACAATGCGGCAATCATATGGTGTCCGCCGCCGAGAACCTCCGGCATGATGAAGCCGAGCACACCCGCACACAGGAATGGAATCAGGATACGGACCGTCTGCGGCAAAAAGCCGAGTTTTTTATATGCAGTTTGCGACGCAAGCAATACTTTGTTATACACCACGCCGAGCAGACCACACAATACGCCGAGCAGCAGGATATACACATAACCACCCAACGGAATCATATCATTGACTGTGAATGAAAAGACTGGCTCCATGCCAAATATACTGTTTGAGAGATAGTTTGCAACGAGCGACGCCGCCATACAGGACAACAGAACCATAGCGGAGAAGTTTTTATGTACCTCTTCAAGCGCAAACATGACGCCTGCGAGAGGCGCATTGAATGCTGCGGAGAGACCCGCAGATGCGCCACAGGTGATGAGGAAATGTTCTTCCAGTCGAAAACGTCCCAAAATACGGGAAATGCCCTTGCCTGTCATGCCGCCGAGTTGAATGGATGGTCCTTCCCGTCCGAGTGACAGACCGCCGACAATACATAGAAATCCGCCGATAATCTTCCCGATAATAATGCGCCACCAGGTGGGACGTATATAACCTGCAATTTCTGCTTCGACCTGCGGGATACCGGAGCCGGAGATCATGGGTTCCCATTTGAGCAGCCATGAGACCAGAACTGCCAGGACTGCCAGCACAACAAACCAGCCTGCGATACGCAGTGGATTGCCCGTACAAAATGACAGTGCAGCGTCTCGGATTTCATCCGCTTTGCCCAATGCAAAACGGTACAGTGTGGATACCAATCCGGCAAATACGCCGACCAACAGCCCTTCAAATACGAGAAGCGTGCGCAGAGAGCTGTATCGATTGACCATCTGTTCTGCTTTCATTTCTCCTATATGTTTTTTCATTTGATGAACTCCTTTTCAGGATTTAAAAGCCTGTGCCCGTGCCCATATGATTGTTTCTGTAATCCGGGTACAATCTGACACATGTATATAGTATTATTGTAATACGTTGTTCACAAAATGTATACAGAATAGTTTCACGAACTTTCTGTACATTTTGAAGTAAATGAGGTATAATACATAAAAATCAGGAGGTGCTTTTCATGAATCCGAGCTATGATCCGCAAACGTTTCAAGTGAGGAACGAATCGATTTCATCCTATACAGCAAAAACTTTTGGATGGATGTTTCTCGGTTTGATGACGACGTTTGCCGCGTCTTTGGCAATCTATTTCACCGGTGCAATTTGGTATCTTTACAATAGTATTTTGCCGTATGTTCTGCTTATCGCAGAGATTGGCATTGTGGTTTATCTGTCTGCCCGTCTGCATAAGATAAGCATTGGCATGGCGCGTGGATTGTTCTTTGTCTACGCTGTACTCAATGCAGTGACATTCAGCTCCATTTTTGCCCTTTATTCTGTTTGGTCGCTTGTGTTTGTCTTTGGCATGACGGCGCTCTATTTCGGGGTAATGGCGATCTATGGCATGGTCACGAAGGCGGATCTGTCCCGTATCCGTCCCGTACTGTTGTTTGGATTGATTGTATTGCTTATACTCGCCGTGCTGTCTCTGTTCATTCCAGAGCTGGAAACGGGTATGTGTTTGATCGGCGTTGTGATTTTCGTTGCATTCACAGCATATGACACGCAGATGATCCGCCGCAATTACATGCAGTTCCAGGGCAATCCGGAATTGCTGCAAAAGGCATCGATTATCTCAGCGCTTGAGTTGTATCTGGATTTCATCAATCTGTTCCTGTATTTGCTTCGGTTGTTTGGCAAGCGGGATTAAACATGCAATGGAAGTTTTTGGGCAGGGCGGCGCAAGCCGTCTTGCTTTTTTTGTGCAACCTGTGCTACACTGACAGCAGGAAAGGACGTGACAGAATATGATTACACACATCGTTATGTGGAAGTTTAAAGCTGGCGAACAGGAGAATATGCGTAAATTCCTCGACGGATTACAGGCATTGGATGGCGTGATCCCGCAGATCCGCAGTATGCAGGTGTCTATTAGCTGCAATGAGGCGAATGCATATGATGCTGTGCTCATCTCAAAGTTTGATTCGCTCGAGGATCTGGATATTTATAAAAATGATCCGCGCCATGTCGCGGTATCGCAGTTGTGCAAATCCATCCGGGAAACGCGCGCCGCGATTGATTTTGAAGAATAGTACAGGAATGCCGTTGTTTTACACAGCGGCATCTTTCTTTTCGCTGTAAAATCATGTACAATGAAGACGAGACCAACAAGGAGGTTTTTTGACTATGTCTATACAGGAATTCTGTACTGTCCGGGAAAGTCAGACGCTGAACGATACCATGTTTGCACTGACGCTCGAAGCGCCTCATATCAGCGCAGCAGCACAGCCGGGGCAGTTTGTCCATATTCTATGCGGTGAAGCCAACCTGCTGCGCCGGCCCATTTCCATTTGTCAGGCACAGGATGGTTTGCTCAAAATTGTGTTCGTCGTCAAGGGAGAGGGTACAAAATGGCTGTCCGGGCGCAGGACGGGGGATGTGCTCGACATTCTCGGTCCTTTGGGGCATGGCTTTGACATGGATGCACTCGGTGCGCGTCCGGTGTTCATCGGCGGCGGCATCGGTGTGCCGCCCATGCTCATGACCATGCAGACGGCGTGTGCCAGCGGTGCACAACCATCTGCCATCCTTGGGTTCCGCAGCCGGGATGCAGTCATTCTGGAAGAGGATTTCCAGGCGCTCGGTACAACCTATGTTGCCACGGATGACGGTTCCTATGGCATCCATGGCTTTGTATCCGATGTGCTCAAGGCACATATTTCTGAATATACTTCGGTCTGTTGCTGTGGTCCGAAGCCGATGCTCCGTGCGCTGGCATCCATTGCGGAACAGGCGGGCATTCCATGTCAAGTTTCGATGGAGGAACGTATGGGCTGTGGCATCGGTGCCTGTCTCGTCTGTGCGTGTGCACTCAAGGCAAAGGATGGAGAAACCCGCTATGGACACGTCTGCAAGGATGGTCCGGTATTTGATTCTAAGGAGGTGCAGTGGTAATGGCTGATCTTCGTGTGAATTTTTGTGGAGTGGAATTGAAAAACCCTGTCACGACTGCATCCGGTACGTTCGGTTTTGGTCATGAATATGGTGAATTTTATGATCTGAGTGAACTGGGCGGTATCAGCGTCAAAGGACTCACACCGGAAGAACGTCTTGGCAATCCGGCTCCGCGCATTGCAGAAACCCCGATGGGTATTCTCAATTGTGTTGGATTGCAGAATCCGGGCGTGGATCGGTTTATTGCAGAGCAGATCCCGTTCCTGCGACAGTATGACACTTGTATCATTGCCAATGTTTCCGGAACTTCTGTCGAAGAATATGCGGGTATTGTGGAAAAGATTTCTGATGCAGATATTGATCTGATTGAGATGAATATTTCCTGTCCCAATGTCAAGTGCGGTGGATTGACCTTTGGCACACAGCCCAAGATGGTAGAGGAAGTCGTTTCTGCTGCAAAAAAAGTTGCAAAAAAACCACTGATTGTCAAGTTGTCCCCGAATGTCACCGACATTGCGGAAATTGCCCGTGCAGCCGTCTCTGCCGGTGCAGACGCGCTGTCTCTCATCAATACACTGCTCGGCATGCGCATTGACATCGAAAGCCGCCGCCCGATCCTGTCCAATATTATGGGAGGGCTGTCCGGTCCGGCAGTATTTCCCGTTGCCGTCCGCATGGTGTATCAGGTACATCAGGCAGTTGATGTGCCGATCATCGGCATGGGGGGGATTCGCTCCGGTCGGGATATTGTTGAAATGATGCTTGCAGGTGCATCGGTGATTTCCATCGGTACAGCATGCTTTGCTGATCCAATGGCGCCAATCAAGGCATTGCATGAACTGGAACAATTCCTTGATGAACATGGCATTGCGTCTGTGACTGAGCTGACAGGAGCGATGCAGCTATGAGCGCGATTTTATATCTTGTCCGCCATGCCGAGGCGGAAGGGAACATCGGTCGCCGTTGTCATGGGCAGTATGACAGCCTGCTGACCAAACGGGGATTGGAACAGGCAAAGATTGTCGGGGAACGGTTTTCCGGCAAACCGATTGATGCGGTATATTCCAGCGACTTGTGGCGTGCCCGTCATACTGCTCTGGCGATTGCACAGCCTCACCATCTCCCGGTCATTGAACGCAAGGCATTGCGTGAAATTGATATGGGTGAATGGGAGGATAAGGCATGGGCGGAACTGCCCGTCAATGAGCCGGAATTGTATGACACATGGTGCAATCGTCCCTGGCTGTGCCGCGCACCTGGCGGTGAAACCATCATGGAATCTGGTGTGCGTGCGCTGGAGGAAATGCGCCGCATTGCACGCGATGAAGACGGGAAAACCGTGGTTGTTGTCAGCCATGGGTCTGCCATTCGCGGCATGTTAACACGTGCACTTGGATTGCGCGATGATGAAATGATGCAGGTTGGCTGGGGAGACAATACCTGTGTTGCAAAAATGATTTTTCATGATGACGGTTCGATTGAAATCCCATATCGCAACGACAATTCGCATCTGCCAAAGGAGCTGTCCACCTTCCATTCGCTCAAGTGGAGCGATCGTGTAGATGTACCGGTTTCGCCGCAGATGTGGTTTCGTCCGGTCAATTGGGACGACGCAGAGGACAAAGCCATTGCATTGGAACTGTTCCATCAGATTTATTGGCCAACGTATGGGGAAGATACCTATACCGATGAACAGATTGAAGCGCGGCTGCGCAGTTTTCAGTCTGTCACACCGGATGCGGTTTGCTTTGGCATGGTTGATCGGGAGATCGGTGGAATCATTGCAATCAATACGGTGGAAAACCATGACACAGAAATCGGCGAAATGGGCGGGACATGTATTTTGGAAAAATTCCGTGGCTTTGGTTTTGGTCCGCAGTTGATTGGAAATGCAGTTAGCGTATACCGCCGCATGGGGAAAAAAGTGCTTCAGGCAATGCCTGCCAAGCACAACCCTGGTGCAGCAAAATTTTATCAGCGCAATGGATTTGACCTTGTGGGTGAATATACCGATGAATGCGGCGAATTTTTGGTTTTACAGCGCAACATTGCAGTCAGATAAACAATTGGATTGACAAATAAAAAAACCGCAGGGAACTCCCTGTGGTTTTTGCTGTTATGAAAGAAGATTCAGCCGTTTTGTGTCTGTCCGGCGGCGACGGTACGCCCCGCCAGTTGTTTCTCCAGCCAGCGGCTGATATCACCATATACTTCTTCTTTATTCAGTTCATTGAGGATTTCATGCCTGTGATCTTTATAGAAAATCACTTCGATATTGCGGCAGCCTGCAGCGCGATAAGCGGATGCAATGCGTTTGACGCCGGTGCCATAACCTCCGACCGGATCGGCGTCACCGGAGATAAACAGCAGAGGCAGATTGTTTGATGTATTCCGGATACAGCTCAGACGATTGCAGTTCTGCATCAGATAGCACAGGTCACGGAAACCGGAAGCGGTAAAGATATAGTTGCACTTGGCGTCTGATTGGTATAGAGAGACAACAGCGCGGTCGCGTGTGAGCCAGTCAAAGGGAGACTGGCAGTCTTCAATGCGCGCCGTATAATGTTTAAATGCCAAATTGCTGAGCATACCGCTGCGGTACATGGGACCATGAGAACGGATGACAGAATTGGCAAGATGGATGCCGAGACCGGCTGCGGCATTGGGGGCAGGACAGCCGGATAAAATACAGCCGTCCAAATCGCCGTCTTGACAGCGCGCAAGATATAAGCGTACAATCATGGAGCCCATGGAATGCCCAAGAAGGAAATAGGGAAGATCGGGCCAACGAAGTTTCATTTTTTCCTTGAGTGCAGCCACATCATCCACCAGGACGCGCCAGCCGTTATGGTGACCGAAAAAGCCGAGTGCTCCGGACGGCGGTACAGAAGCGCCGTGACCGAGGTGGTCATTGCCGCAGACAATAAAGCCGAGCGAACAGAGATATTTTGCAAAAGATGTATATCGTGTGAAATATTCACACATGCCGTGGGAAATCTGCACGATACCGCGAGGCTCTACATCGACCGGGCGAAGGATATAATAAGAAATGGTTGCACCGGAGCATGCACTCGGGTAAGTGCTCTGTGTACAGCGGATATTCATGCAGGTCTCCTCCTTTCGTTCTGTTATCAGTATAGTATTGTATTCCTATGATATCATAATCTCGACGAAATGAACGGGAGAAAGACAAAAGTTTACAAACGGTTCAAAATATATTCAGAAGGCGGAAAGGAGCAGGTATTGGGGGTTGCACATGCTGCCACAGGCAGGTATAATATCAAATAGAAAAGGGCGCCGCAGGCGCAAAAAAGGATGGGAAGGAGAAGGATTGTATGGATAACAATATGGAGGAGCGGGATGGTGTTATGACGCTCGTCAATGAGAACGGCGAAGAGGTCGAATACGAATTGATCGATTCCATCACGTATGAAAATACGGAATATGTCGTGCTTCTGCCAGTCGAGGAAGAAGATTGCGAGGCAGTCATTCTTGAGGTCGAGTCCGACGGCGATATGGAAAATTATGTGGCGGTTGATGACGAGGACATCCTCTGTGCGGTTTATGACATTTTTAAGGAACGCTTTGCCGATCAGCTCGACTTTGAAGACTGATTTTGTACACACAAAGACCTTTCACGGACGGCGACCGCGAAAGGTCTTTTTTACTGTCTGGTTGTTGCATCGGTAGGTTAAATTATATATTGGCACAGGACGAGGTCAGATCCCTTCCGGTCTTGTGTTGACGGCATTCCAATCGACAGGTTCCATGCCGTGGTCATACAGGAATTGATTTGCCTGCGAAAAGTGTTCGCAGCCGAAAAAGCCCCGGTGTGCGGACAGCGGCGACGGATGCGCACATTCGAGGATCAAGTGTTGTGGTTTGGTAATCAGTTCCTTTTTTTTGCGCGCATTTGCGCCCCACAGCAAAAAAACCATCGGCGTTTCGCGTTCGCCGAGCAGGGAAATGATGCGGTCAGTCAGGATTTCCCAGCCCTTATCCTTATGGGAATTTGGCTGTCCCTCTCGCACGGTCAGCACTGTGTTCATCAGCAGCACACCCTCACGCGCCCACGGAACGAGACAGCCGGACTGCGGCGTCAAAATACCGATGTCGTCATGCAGTTCCTTAAAGATATTTTGCAGCGATGGCGGCATGGGAACGCCGGGACGGACGGAAAAGCACATGCCATGCGCTTGTCCTTCGCCGTGATACGGATCTTGCCCGAGAATGACAATTTTTACATCGGAGTAGGAGGTGTATTTGAGCGCATTGAAAATATCCTTCATCGGCGGATAGATCTGCGCGGTGCGATATTCCTGTTTCAGAAATTCCCGAAGTTGTAAATAATAGTCCTTTTCAAACTCGTCTGCGAGCAGTTCATCCCATTCATTTCCGATATTGACCATTGATTCCCATTCCTTTCGTTTTCAATGACCTTAGTATACCATGATCTGGACAGAAAGAAAACTTGTAACCGAATTGTAGTTGTATTTACTCGCAGCGCTTGGTACACTGAGTGTACTAAGCGTAATAGTACACTTGTGAAGTGCGGCGCAGAAAGGAGTAAAAATGATGATACATCTGAATCTGCACGATCCACGCCCCATGTATGAGCAGGTGGTCGATCAGATGGAAATGCTTGCAGTGCGCGGCGTGCTGGAGGCGGATTCCAGGCTTCCGAGTGTGCGCCAGATGGCGATGGAACTTTCCCTGAACCCGAACACTGTGCAAAAGGCATACAGTGAGCTGTTAAATCGCGGCGTGATTTATTCTGTGCGCGGAAAAGGGAATTTTGTATCGAGCGACTGCTCACGCATCCGGCAACAAAAGCTGGATGAAATACGCAGTGCCATTGCCAGACTGATACATCAGGCGCACGAGCTGGGGGCGACAACACAGCAGTGCAATGAACTGTTGCAATCATTTATGGAGGTGGAACAATCATGATTCGGGCACAGGCTGTGCATAAGAGCTTCGGTAGTACACCGGCGCTCGATTCTGTAACGGCGGAAATTCGTACTGGCTCAATTTATGGGCTGATCGGTTCCAACGGCGCGGGTAAATCGACGTTTCTGCGCATTTTGGCGGGCATTCTGCGACCGGACAGCGGATCCGTGACAATAGATGATCAGCCGGTTTTTGAAAATCCGGAGATCAAGAACCGATGCTTTATGATTTCCGATGAACCGTATTTTTTCTCCGGATGTACGCCGAAGGATTTGAAGGAATATTATAAAACCATTTATCCGCATTTTGATGAGATGCGCTTTCACAGCCTGATGGATAATTTCGGGCTGGATGAACGGCGTAAAATCCGGACGTTTTCCAAGGGTATGAAAAAACAGGTGTCCGTTATCTGTGCGGCGTCATCGGGGGCGGATTATCTTTTCTGTGATGAGACGTTTGACGGGCTTGATCCGGTTGCGCGCCAGGCAGTGAAATCACTGTTCGCCAGTGACGTCGCCGAATTTTGTGCGACGCCAGTCATCGCCTCACATAACCTGCGCGAACTGGAGGATTTCTGTGACTGCGTTGGACTGCTGCACCGCGGCGGCATCCTGTTCTCGCGCGATTTGGACGATATGAAACTGAATATCCAAAAAGTTCAGATCGTTCCCGGAGATATTCCTGCGTCTGATATCCTGCGTGATCTGAATGTGATGGCTACACAGCGCAGCGGACGTATGCTGACAATTACGGTGCGTGGTGAACGCGCAGAAACGGAAGCGCATTTGCGTGCCGCAAATCCGCTGTATTTTGAAATTCTTCCGTTGTCACTGGAAGAGATCTTTATTGCTGAGACGGAGGTGAACGGTTATGATGCGCGAAAACTCATCCTTTAAGTTCCATACGCTGTTGGCAAACTGCTGCCGCAGACAGGCAGCGCTGTTTACATTGTCGTTCGTTTCCATGCTCGCTGTCCTTCCGATCGGTATGATTTTGAAAATACAATCATTTTTGCGATATAATTGGGACAACAACAATCCGGAAACACGGAAATATACAGTGGAAATGATCCGCAATGTGTTGATGACACAGGAGATGGCCAATGTGGCGCTGATTGTACTGGCTGTCATCGCGGGTATTTCCATGTTCCATTACCTGCATTCACGCACCCAGACTGACTTTTATGGCGCATTGCCTATCCGGCGCGGGCAGATGTTTGCCATCCGCGTGACAACGGGTGCGTTGGCAGTGCTTCCGATCTATTTGCTCAGTGTGGCGTTTACGTGCGGCGTATGTGTGGCATATGGATTCTCGGATGCGATTGACGGAACCATGTTGGCGTGCTCGATCCTTGCACATATAGCAGGTTTCCTGTTGATCTATGCGGTCAGTATTTTGTCGGCAATCGTCTGTGGACATACACTGGTGTCGCTGCTCGTGTGTGGGTGGATGCAGTTCGGATTGTATTTTGGCTGGTTTGTCGTAAACGAACTGTTGGACATTCTGTATCCCGCGCGTATATCTGCATATACGGACAATCAAGCGTGGTTGTCACCGCCGGTAGCGCTGTTCCGTATGACGACAGTGGGGGGAGAACTGTGGACAGATGATCCGAAGTATGTAGCATACAGTTTGGTTCCCGCGCTCGGTTGCCTGATTGTGGCAGCAGTGGTATTTGTATTGAGTTATATCCTATGCCGGGTTCGCAGGAGTGAGAATGCCGGCAGTTCCATCGCGTTCCCGGTCATTGAGCTGCCGTTTAAATTATATATGACCAGTGTCATCGGTATACTGTGCGGACTTGTGTTCCAAGCCATGACAGGTGATTGGATGACGATGTTTTTCGGCATTGCTGTCGGCGCAGTGGTCGCTGCATGTGTTGTGGAAATTGTATATGATCAAGATTTCCGCAGTTTGTTCCGGCGGTGGAAAAGCACATTGATTTTTGGTGTTGTAGCTGCGGCTGTATTCGCCTGCATGGCAATGGATGTCACGCACTGGAACAGCAATCTGCCTGACAGAGGGGATATTGTCGCAGCAGATATGACATCAGATGAAGTGTCCTGGAGTTGTAGTATAAAGCATGAAAATTTCTATGATACAGTAACTGTGTATGGTATGTTATTCGGAGGTCGGCAGGATCCTGAACAACAATCCGGCAGTATGCTGGAGGCAAGCGAAAATATCGATGCCATTTATGCATCTGCATCCATGGGTGCGGAAGCGATGAAGGGGGATCGAAGCAGAATAACAGAACAGGGTACAGAGGGCACGTATCGATATGAAATTACATTCAAGCTGAAAAATGGCAGGGTGTTCCGGCGCGCGTATTACCTGCCAACCAATACCGATCAAATTGCGGAAAACAGTGCGCAGGTGCGCTTTTCTGAGGAGTATCTGAACTCACGTACCGCGATTGCACAGGCGGAAAAACAGAAGAATGACATTGTATTTATGATGGTTGGAAACTATACGGACATCGATACCCTGACTGTTGGCAAACAGATAAACAGTAAGAGTGCCATTGTGAATATTTTAGAAACGCTGAAAGAAGAATCCATGTCTATCACAAAGGAATATGCTGCAACAAATGCTCCTGTCGCAATCTTACGTGTTACAATACAGGATGTACTTGACGAATTGGAAGAAATAAACATCAATCGCTGGGATTACATGACCAATTTAGATGGTCTGTATGATATTCCGGTATATGAGTGTGAGACGCGGACGTTGGCGCAGATTAAGCTGTATGCAAAGGGATTTGTCACCCGCTTCGGAAATCAGAAAATCACGAGCATTGTGTCCACCGTTTACAATGAAGATGATACAGAGGAAGTGGTTCATATTGATTCAGAGGAGATTGACGCATGGAGCAAAAAACTGATACCGTATTCATTTGAATCGGTCATCGATCCCGTGTATCGTTTGAACTATGACAGCTATTATGATGTAAAACTGGACGATGGAAACGTCATCCACTGTATCAGTCATCAGGAATCTGATGAAGCCGACGGAGAGGATACCGGCGCAAAGGCGGAATCGACAGTGACGAACACATCCACACGTGTCATCGGTGGCGCAGATGGTCCGACTGAGATTTCTGTGACATCTTCGCCGTCGGTAAGCCGTGCAACAACCATTGCCCTGTTTGCAGTGGGGATTGCAGCAATTGTCGTGATTTGTTTGCTTCTCCGGCGCAGAAAACAGAAATAATACCGTGTCGTTAGATCGATAGCAGTACCTGTGCGTGCACAGGTACTGCTTGCTGTGAGCGAAAATTTTGGACGGAATGCGGTTGATTTCCAGATAAAACCAGAGAAAATGACACAATTGTTTGGCACAACACTTTACAAATAGTTATAAAACCAGTATACTATAAATATTAGACGCAACCCCTGTACAGCAGTGGTCTGCGCGTATGCTTTTTTCAGAGATGGAGCAAACATCAATGGCGAGTGACTTTTCCCGTACTTTGGCGCTGCTGCGCCGCGAAAAGAGAATAAGCCAGCGGACAGCGGCGGGGGACTTGCAAGTATCCCAGGCTCTGCTCAGCCACTACGAGAATGGTTTGCGTGAGCCAGGTCTCAGCTTTGTTGTACGTGCAGCCGACTATTATGGCGTTTCCTGTGATTATTTATTGGGGCGCAGCATGTCCCGAGATGGCGGTACAACGCTTACACCCGCGCCCGAAGAAGATGGGCAGAGCGGTGCAGCCGTGAATAAAAAGCTGGTTGCAGACGCTGCAAGCGTTTTGTTGGATGCAGCGGCAAAGTCCGGTTCACAGCAGCTCGTGGATGAATTGACAGCGTATCTTTCCATAGCAGAATATAAGCTGTTCCGCTATCTGTATGCGGCGGACAAGTCCAATCCATTGGAAGCCTTCCGCACGGACGAGGATCGTTTTGACGCGCTGTGTGACGCACGTATGAAATTGACTGAGCTGCGTATTCGCTGTGCGGCAAATGGCGGCGGTATACTCGGTCTGAAGCAGGAATCTGTAGAGTTGCCTGACTTGTCGCTGGCTGCCCTTCCGGAAGATTATCCGGGGCGCGCTGAATCGCTGCTGCATGTGCTGCAGAGTGTGTCAGATTCCATCGAAGAGTTCGATCAAACCACACAAAAAAAGAAGTAGATCGAATAAAAAAGTTTTTTTGAAAAAACTGTTGACAGATCGAATCGTTCATGGTATTATATAACACGTCGCTGAGAGAACACAGCGGACGACAGACACGCGGTACGCTGGTGTAGCTCAGTTGGTAGAGCAGCTGATTTGTAATCAGCAGGTCGGGGGTTCGAGTCCGTCCACCAGCTCCAGTTTCTGAAATCAAGTAAATAAGGGAGGTTTCCCGAGTGGCCAAAGGGGGCAGACTGTAAATCTGTTGTCAACGACTTCGGTGGTTCGAATCCACCACCTCCCACCAGAACAAAGACCTGAATCCAATTGATTCAGGTCTTTTTCATATATTTTACAGAATAATAGGAGAAAAACAATCTGGTTTCAATGGGCAATGATTGCATGCCCTGACGAAAATGTACAATGAAATGACGGAATGAGACAAGAACTTGGGTATTGGAGTATATTATGATAGACATACCATGATATGGAAGGAGAACAGACATGCAAACTGCGCTTATCAAACAGGTTACGAATGATGAGTCATTTCTTGTGGCGACGGATGACTCCATGCGCGAAATCAGTTCACATGGCACAGGGGATTTTCCATTTCAATGTTATCAAGAGTTTTTTGATTGGAGACGCAATATAGGAGATATCCGATGGCATTGGCACCGGGAATTGGAAGTGGTGTTGATACAGGAGGGTTCTATTCAATATCAGGCGGGGGACAAGACTGTCCGTTTAAAAAAGGGGGATTGTGCCCTCATTAACAGCGGTGTGATTCATCGTGGAGAAATGCAGAATCCACAGGAAAAATGGTGTAAATTCATCAATTTTTTGTTTTTACCCGAGTTGGTAGCGCCGGGCAATTCGGTCATTTATAGGAAATATGTCAAGCCTGTATTGGATTCGGGGGCGGATGCGATTTTTTTTGATCGAAACAACCCGTGGTGTAGACGTGTTTGCGAATGGTTGGAAAACCTTTGGAATATTTGCCGGACAGCAGACAGTATGCCGGAGCTGCAAATCCATATCAATGTGTGCAACATGTGGATGGAATTGGCATCACATGTGGAAGAATACCGGGAACAACCAAAACCGGATCGGAATATTGTCATGCAGGCGCGCCTGCGCAAAATGATGCAGTTTGTTTGGGAAAATTACACGGAACGCATTTGTGCAGATGATATTGCACGTGCGGCCAATATCAGTCAGAGCGCTGCACTGCGATGTTTTCGGGCGGGTACCAATATGTCTCCTGTGGAATATCTGAATGATTACCGCTTGAGATGTGCACAGGAAAAGCTGCTGACCACGCACAGCATGATATCGGAAATTGCGCTGTCTGTCGGTTTCGAGTCAGTCGGATATTTCAATCGGTTATTTAAACGGGAATTCGGCATAACACCGCGGCAATTCATCCAGCAGGAAACCAACCGTAAAAATGATATATGACGGAATTGTACCATCATCTGACGAAATTATAATAAGAACAGAAAAAATTGAGCAGTTTGCCGAAATTGTGCAAGGATCATCCCGGAAAATAGAACCAATCCTCCGCAGGATACAGTATACTCAAATCATCCAAAAAACAGATGCTGATTTGGAAATAATACACACAAGTAAGCGGAGGGAAGGAATATGAAAACCAGAAAGATTGTTGCATTTTTGATGGCTGGTATGATTTCAGCAGGTATGCTGACAGGCTGCGGCAGTTCAGGAGATACATCTGCACAGGCGAGCGGTCAGACATCTCGAACTCAATTATCGTTTATTGTTTCGCATAAGGATGAATACCTCAGTTCGTTGGATTTGGCAGTGAAGGCTGCCGCAGAATCTCAAAACTGTGAGTTGACGTCAACCGATTGTGCTGACGACATGGACAAACAGATTGAATATGTACGTGCGGCGGCGGATAATGGAGCAGATGCCATTCTCGTTGTTTTGGCAGATGATATGCGTGCCGATGAAGTGGTTGAAGCGGCAGGGGATGTCAAAGTAGTATTTGTAAACCGTATTCCACAAGATCAATCCATTCTCGATGAAAATCATGTCTATGTCGGTTCAAATGAAGACGATTCGGGTGTGTATCAGGGTGAAATTCTGGCTGATGCACTTCAAAAGCAAGGCAAAGATCATATCAGTTATTTGATGTTTCAGGGTACAGAGGGGCTGGTGCACACCACCAAGCGCACAGAGGGCGTGTTAAAGACGCTTGATGCGGCAGGTATTACTGCGGCTGCGGCGGCAGAGCCGGTTGATTGTGGCTATGACCGCACAAAAGCGATGGATCAGATGACAGTGATGTTGGCAGAAAATGTGGATATATCTGAAGTGGATTGTATTATAGCAAACAACGATGCGATGGCACTGGGGGTACTGGAATCGCTCCGACAGAATAATATTGACACTTCAGATCTTCTGATTATTGGTATTGACGGCACGAATGCAGGTCTTGCAGCAGTTTCTGATGGTACAATGCTGGCGACAGTATATCAGAACGCGACAGCCCAGGGGATTGCAGGGGTAAAAGCGGCTGTCAATCTGGCAGTAGGCGCCGAAGTGAACGAAGGGATTGACTGTGAGATCGACAACGAAAACAGCAATATTCTTTGGATCCCATTTGAAAAGATTACTGTGGAAAATATCGAACAATATCTGTAAGTATATATGGTGTAAAATTAGGAGGCGTCGGAGTGATCCGACGCTTCTTTTTTCAAAAAATGTATAAAATCTGTATCAACCTCTGTTCTTTTTGTATTTTATTTGTTACAATGAAAAAGAATAGAAGAGCCTTGGGATTTCGCAACAGTTATGTGAGAGAATGGAGGCTATTATGGAACACTATAATCCATTGCTTAAAAACAATGACAGTCCGAAAAAATTTTTTGCGATCGGTGAGATCATGCTTCGCCTGACTCCGCCGAACTATGAGAAAATCCGCATGGCCAGCAATTTTGAGGCGAGTTATGGCGGCAGTGAGGCGAATATTGCGCTTTCGCTCGCCAATCTCGGTGTGGACAGCACGTTTTTCAGCGTCGTGCCGAACAACAGCCTGGGCAAGAGCGCCATACGCATGCTGCGCAGTAACGATGTCCATTGTACGCCCATGATTCTGAGTACGCCGGAGGAAACGCCGTCACACCGTCTGGGGACGTATTATCTCGAGACTGGTTACGGGATCCGTGCCAGCCAGATCATCTATGACCGCAAGCACAGTGCAATTACGGAATATGATTTCAGCAGCGTCGATATCGATGCGCTGTTGGACGGCTTTGACTGGCTGCATTTGAGCGGCATTACGCCTGCACTCAGCTCCAACTGCCGTAAGCTGATTATGGATTGCCTGCGCGTGGCGAAGGAAAAAGACATGATTGTCAGTTTTGACGGCAACTTCCGCAGCAAGCTGTGGACCTGGGAGGAAGCGCGTGATTTTTGCACAGGCTGCTTGCCGTATGTCGATGTGTTGCTGGGTATCGAACCATATCATCTGTGGCGTGACGAAGAGGATCACAGCAAAGGTGACTATAAAGACGGCATACCGCTCCAGCCGAGCTATGAACAGCAGGATGAAATCTTTCGGGCGTTCATTGAACGCTATCCGAATATCAAATGTATTGCGCGCCATGTGCGCTACGTTCACAGCGGCAGTGAGAACAGTCTCAAAGCCTTTATGTGGTATGATGGACACACATTTGAAAGTAAATTATTTACGTTTAACATCCTGGATCGCGTGGGCGGCGGAGATGCGTTTGCCAGTGGCCTGATTTATGCGATGATTCATGACTACCGTCCGATGGATATGATTAACTTTGCTGTGGCGAGCAGTGTGCTCAAGCATACGATCCACGGTGATGCAAACATAACTGATAATGCGGAGGGTATTCGCAGCCTGATGAATATGAGTTATGACATCCAACGGTGAGTCTGAAAACAGAATGGGAGCGCAGCCGGCGTAGCTGCGCTCCTCTTTGTGTAGCAGAACCTGATATGTGGGGATACCGTTGAGATATAACATCGGAAGTAAAAATTGAAGGAGAATAATCTATGGCAAAAAAAGCAAGAGAAAATACGCTGTCTGATGATTTTACACAGGGCAGTATTGTGCAAAAGCTCGTTCGGTTTATGATACCGGTACTGGGCGCATTGATTTTGCAGGCGATGTATGGCGCAGTCGATCTTGTGGTTGTCGGACAGTTCGGCACCGATGCAGGCATTTCCGGCGTTGCAACCGGTACCAATGTCATCAATTTAGTGACCTTTGTCATCACGAGCCTGACAATGGGCGTCACAGTGCTCATCAGCCGGTATCTGGGTGAGCGCAGCGAAGAACGCATAGGGAAGGTTATTGGCGGTGCGATTTGCTTTTTTATCGCGCTGGCAGCGGTGTTGATGGTGGTTTTATTGCTGTTTGCGCCGCAATTTGCCTCGTGGCTCAATGCGCCCGAAGAAGCCTATGACCTCACGGTAACATACATTCGTATCTGCGGTGCAGGTATCGTATTTGTTGTCGCATACAACGTCATCAGCGGTATTTTTCGTGGTCTGGGCAATTCCCGCTTACCTCTTATCTTTGTGCTGATTGCATGTATTGTCAATATCGTGGGAGACCTGATCTTTGTCGCAGGGTTTCAGATGAATGTTGCAGGTGCGGCGCTGGCGACCGTATTGGCACAGGCAGTCAGTGTTGTGCTTTCGCTTGTCATCATCCGCCGTCAGAAGTTACCCTTCACTGTTTCACGGAGAGATATCCGATTTAACAGTGAAATCAAAACATTTTTACAATTAGGTATCCCGCTTGCTGTGCAGGAATTTCTGACCAATATTTCTTTCCTGATCCTGTGTGCAATCATCAACAACATGGGTCTGGAGGCATCCTCCGGATATGGCATCGCACAAAAAGTTGTGTCATTTGTCATGCTGATTCCGTCCTCGCTGATGCAGTCCATGTCTGCTTTTGTGGCGCAAAATGTCGGCGCAGGACTGGAGAAACGCGCCCGTCGCGCCATGGTCACCGGAATGGTGCTGGGTGCAACGATTGGTGTATTTATTTGCGCATTGTCATTCTTCAAGGGAGATATCCCGTCATCGGTGTTTACAACAAATCCGGTGTTTATTGAAAAGTCCGCCGAGTATCTGCGTGGATTCAGTCCAGAGGCTGTGCTTACGTGCATTGTATTCAGTTACATCGGTTATTTTAACGGTCACAGCAAGCCGTTGCCGGTCATGATACAGGGTATTACGGCATCGTTCCTTGTCCGTGTACCATTGTCCTATCTGTTTAGCCTGAAACCAGGCGCTTCGCTGGTTGATATCGGCACTGCTGTCCCGATTGCATCGGTTTATGGCATTATCTTTTTCACCATTTGTTACATCTTTACGAGACGGAAAATCGATCAGGGTCAGATATTGTAAAACGAAAAAAATGGAGCGATTGTGCCGGGACACAATCGCTCCGTTTTTATATGGACAATGAAAGTTACTGGCTGATGGTGGCCTTGAGTGCATCGATGGAGGTCTGGAGACCAGCTTCTACGCTCATGGTGAGATCTTCCATTTCGAGGGATACATAGCCGTCGTAACCCATCATCTTGCAGACGGAGAAGAATTCCTTCCACCACTGCAAGTCACGACCGCAGCCGACTGCTACATAGTTCCAGGTGCGCTCG
>CALWUF010000044.1 GCA_944384655.1 uncultured Butyricicoccus sp.
GCCAGGTCATATAAATTTCATTCAGGACAGCGTTCGGATCTGTACTCTCGATCTGGTACGCCATCCTCATTTCTGCTTCATTCAGTTTCATCTATCCGGCTCCTTTCCAAAAATGGGAACAAAAAAACGCCACAGGTTTTTGTACCTATGGCGTCAGTGGAGAACAACAGAAAATGGATACCATTGATGAAAACGGTATCCCTGCTCTGCAAACTTATTCAGTTCTTCTTGCCGCATTGCCTGTTGCTGTCCACAAAGCCTTGATTTTACTGGTTTCTTGCTACCATCCTTATCAAAGCCTTGTATTTTCAAGGGTTTGCGGGCCCTCATATTCACTTTTTGCTTATTCCCACTCAATGGTTGCCGGAGGCTTAGAGGTGATGTCGTAGACTATGCGGTTAATGCCAGCAACTTCATTGACAATACGACTTGATGCCTTATCCAGCACTTCATACGGAATTCTTGCCCAATCTGCTGTCATAAAGTCAGTTGTGGTGACGCCGCGCAGAGCAAGTGTATAATCATAGGTTCTTGCATCGCCCATGACGCCGACAGAACGCATATTGGTCAGTACCGCAAAATATTGATTGATCGAATATTGAAGACCGGCATTGGCAATTTCTTCACGGAAAATGGCATCGGCATCCCGCAGGATATCTGCTTTTTCCTTGGTGATATCACCAATAATACGGATCGCGAGACCTGGTCCAGGGAATGGCTGACGCATGACAAGATATTCTGGCAAACCGAGTTCACGACCAAGTTGACGTACTTCATCCTTAAACAGCATGCGGAGAGGTTCAATAATCTGGAATTGTACATCATCGGGCAGACCACCCACATTGTGATGACTCTTAATAACTGCCGCATCACCCTTGCCAGATTCAATTACATCGGGATAAATGGTACCCTGTACAAGGAAATCTACCTGCCCGACCTTGCTGGATTCCTCCTCAAATACACGAATGAATTCTGCGCCGATAATCTTGCGTTTCTTCTCTGGATCGGATACATTTTTTAGTTTGTCAAGGAAACGCTGTTCTGCATCTGCACGAACAAAATTGATATCCCACTTTTTAAATGCCGCTTCGACCTCATCACCTTCATTTTTTCGCATTAACCCGTGATCAACAAAAACACAGGTCAATTGATTGCCAACTGCTTCTGCCAAAAGGGCAGCAGCAACAGAAGAATCAACACCACCGGATAAACCTAACAGTACTTTTCCATCTCCAACCTGCTCCCGAACAGCAGCAATTGCAGTTTTACAGTAATCTTCCATCGTCCAGTCACCGGTTGCACCGCAAACTTTATACAGGAAATTGCGCAACATATCCTGACCAAACTCTGTATGATTGACTTCCGGATGATATTGTACGCCATAGAAACCGCGTGTTTCATCTGCGATAGCAACATTGGGGCAAGCATCAGAATGTGCAACCAATGCAAAACCTTCTGGTACACGTGCCATATAATCGCTGTGGCTCATCCAGGAAATACCTTGTTCTGGCAACCCCTGAAATAACTTACAGTTTGTATTGTAATACGTTTTTGTTTTTCCGTATTCACGGGCGGAATCATCCTGTGCGGGTGTAACTTCACCGCCCAATGTATATGCCATAAGTTGACAGCCATAACAGATACCGAGAATGGGTACACCCCATTCGAAAATTTCCTTAGATATATGGGGAGATTCTTCCAGATATACGCTGTTTGGTCCACCGGTAAAAATAATTCCAATCGGGTTGAGCGCCTTTAATTGTTCCAATGGGGTTGTATATGGCTTTACTTCACAATACACATTGTGTTCGCGTACACGGCGGGCAATTAACTGATTGTACTGTCCGCCAAAGTCAATAATCAGAACATACTGATGATTTTTCATCCGAATATACTCCTTTTTTCTTTTGTGAACTATTCTTTTAATTATGCCATACAATAGCACAAACGACAAGATATTTTCTTATTCGATACGCATTTTTTCAATTTTCTTTTCATCCGGTGTAACAAAAGCTGTCTGATACACATGATAGATGACCATGCCAGGTTTTGCACCATTTGGCTTTTTTATATTCCGTACCTGAGAATAATCCACAGGAATTTGTGCTGAACCACGCGCTTGAGAATGCCATGCAGCAATTTCTGCAGCTTCTGTCATCGCTTCATTGGTCGGGTCGCGTCCATCACAGACCAGAATGACATGTGAACCATGAATTTTCTGTGTATGAAACCACATATCACTCTTAAATGCAGTTTTTAATGTTAACAGATCATTTTGTGTATTGTTTTTGCCTGCAAATACATCGAAGCCATCGCTTGTCTTATAATGGAATGGTTTACCTTGTACAGGTTTGGCTCGACGACGCTTTTTCTTGTCCTGTTTCGCAGAAAGATATCCTGTGTTCACAAGTTCTTCATTGATCTGCGCAAGATCGGTAAGATTTTCCGCTTCAGAGATGGATTCCAACACACTGTCCAGATATTCCAGTTCCTGCTGTCCCTGTGTAATTTGTTCCGTCAGTTTTTCTTCGGCATTTTTTGCCTTGGTATATAGCTTAAATTGTTTCTGCGCATTTTGCTGAGGGGACAGCCGCATATCCAGATCAATTTCTATCTCCGGGCATTCAGGATCATAATAATCAATAACACGCACTTTCCGTGCGCCCGGTTCAATTTGATATAGATTCGCAGTAATCAGGTCGCCACGACGCTTATATTTATCGCGATTTTGTGAACGGCTGAGTTCCTGGCGTTGTGCCGCCAGCTTACGGCGCATACGATCGCGGGCATTCTGAATCGTATGCGTCATATTTTGTGCGCGACGACGGATATGCTCTATGCTGCTCTTTTTTTCATAAAATTCTGCAAGGAGGAGAGAAAAGCTGTCTATCTGCTGGTTGTTCATCAGATTACCATATTGTGTAATTGGCATGACCGTGAAATCAAAAACAGTATCATTTTCTGCATGCGTTAACAGATACGGTTGCATGCGATTGTCCTCAATCATTTGCACAAAATCTGCGAGCACATCAGAAAGACTGTTTCGTTCACCGTCTGTCAAATCACACATCGGCTTTCCTGTTTCGCCGCAGGCACGGCATGCCAATTCACGACACAACAATGGCGAAAGTCCTTTGAAATGGCTAAGCAGCCAACGATCTGCTGCGATATCGTCATCCGCATGTTTGATCGCTGCTGCAATACCAGCTTGAGACACTTCCAGCAGATTCACTTTATCTTGTGGAGGCGGCATGCGATAAAACAATCCCGGTAAAACTTGCCGCTTACCGGATGTATCGCCGTCAACGCGCTTGATGGCATCTAAAATACGTCCATCCTCACCATATAGAATGATGTTGGAATATTTACCCATCATTTCAACAGCAAGATATTTTTTGCTTGATACCCCCATCTCATCCACAGTATCGCACGCAATGATTGCCATGCGTTCCATATCAGGGGAGGTGACAGAGATAATTTTTGCTCCCTGTAAGTGTTTGCGCAGCAACATACAGAACATGGGAGGGGCTGCTGGATTTTCACGTCCGGTTTCAATGAAATGCATCCGAGGTGCACCTGCGCCTACAGACAACAATAATTTGACGCCACCGCGCATCAATCGCACGGACAACACGATTTCATCGCGTTCCGGCTGATAAATTTTGTCAATCCGACCACCGGTCATGCGCGTGCTGATTTCGCGTACAGTGGCCAGCAGACACACAGCATCTAATGGCATAGGGGAGTACTCCTTATTTTTTATTTCTTTTATTTAATAAAATGAAATGCAATCGCAATGAACATCAGAAACTTCAACCATAAGATTGGGGAATTGTGCCGCAATCAAATCTCGGAAACCACGGGCAACCGGATTTTCAGTAGGGAAGTGACCTGCATCCAGCAAATTCAAACCAATATCATGTGCTTTCATCATGAGATCATAGCTGCAATCGCCGATCACAAAGGTATCCGCACCTTTGCGGACAGCAAAGTCCATGAGCTTACCGCAAGCGCCTCCGCCGACAGCTACACGGCGCACAGGTTTTCCGCCGTCTGCGACGCGCACGCCGCCTGCGCCAAGAGATAGTTTCACATGCTTTGCAAACTCTTCCAACGTCATGGTGCGCGGCAAATTTCCTACACGACCAAGATTTCCGCCTTCGCCCGCTTCCATATTTTCCACATCAGTCAGACCGAGCGATGCCGCGAGCAGATCATTCACACCCGCCGGCGCACAATCCATATTGGTATGCATACAGATGCCAGAGATTCCTTTGCGAATCATTGAAATCAAAATTCTTCCGGTCACGGTATCTGCGGTGACACGGCTGATCGAAGTAAAGATGACTGGATGATGTGCCACAATTAGATTGCAGCCTCGTTCCGCCGCTTCCTCAATGACTGCTTCTGTGATGTCCAATGCACACAGTACGCCTTCTACCGGCGCTTCCGGATCGCCTACCAGCAGACCGATATTATCCCAACTCTCCGCCAATTCATATGGCGCAGCCTGTTCCATACATTGTAATACTTGTTTTACCTGAATCATGTGTGGGTGTCACTCCTTTCCCAGTTGCTCCAATGCATTGGATAGCGCCCGAACATTGCCTCGATGCAGCGCAAGCTCATCTGGCTTTTGATGTTGCGCCGCTTCCAGGGATGCACAGATTTTCTGTTCCCGGTTGAGCAGCCGCGTCAAATAATCCGCCGCAAGTGGGTCACATAACAGCGCATCTGAAATACAACAGTCAGACAACGTTTTTTCTATTTGTTTTCCGCCGCCGCGCACGGTCATTACCGTGTACATACGATTTCCTTCCCGGCACAGTGTTTCAGTTTGAATCATACCGCCGTGTGCAGCGAGATATTGCCGCAGATATGCCTGCGCCGTCATCGCCTGCAATAACAACAAATGGTTGCCATCCAGTGCCCATGGGTCGTTTTGAAGAATCTGCGCGATCGTCTCACCGCCCATACCGGCGATGACAATGGTATCAACTTCTTCGGGTTTGACTGTACGCAATCCCGCACCGAGCCGCAGAGAGATCTCATTCTCAAAACCAAATTGTCTGGCTGTACGTGCTGCACTCTGCAACGGACCTGTTCGGATGTCCGATGCAATCGCAGATACAATGCGTTTCCTGCGCAACAACGCCGATGGGATCAGTGCATGATCGGTACCGATATCAGCGAGCCGTGTACCTTGCGGTACCTGTTTCATAATCGTCCGCAGGCGCGGCGTCAAACGCATACGGTTGTCGTGCATACCATTCCTCCCTGAACAAGTGATTTTTGATATTCTGCCAATCCCTGTTTCCTTTTAAACAAATGAAACAACATATGCTTACAGATATCATGAGGCTCTTCATCTGGTGGAAGAGCCTCAATAAAACATAATAATTTTATCATATCAGGGCTGATTTGGCAAATCAATTTGCGTCTGTGATTATGTAGCCGCCATATGGCGGCGGGAGCTACATGATATGCTCCTCTGCGCAGTTGTCCAGTACGCGCACACCCATGACATCTTTCGATGCGACGGGAAAATTTGCAATGCTGACATCGTCAAATTTGGAACACAAACGTTGTTGCGGATTCAAACGCAGGTCATCTGTCTGATCTGATTTGTCGTTTCGTTTTGACATACAATCACCTCACAGACAGTATTCGCAGAAATTGAAAAAATTTTTATTTTTGTTGTTGACATTATATAGAAGTCCTGATATAATAATTTTCACGGAAATAAGACGGACACTTAGCTCAGTTGGTAGAGCATCCGCTTGACGTGCGGAAGGTCAGCGGTTCGAGACCGTTAGTGTCCACCATAAAATCCCCTGAATCCAATGATTCAGGGGATTTTTTTGTTTTACAGGGTATTTTAATTCAAAAAATAATGAAATTATACGGAGGTGCAAATGAAGCTTACAGAAGAGATGCGCAATGCCATGGAAGAACAATTGAATCTTTATATGCAGATTGCTGCACGATGTGTAGAGGAAAAAAATCTGACCGATGCACAGGCTTATTTTTACAGATATGAAGGCGCACTGGAAACATTATATGCGATGGGTTTGGTGTCTGAACTGGAAGGCGCGAGAATGCTTGCTGATTTTTGGAATTAAACGCCCGGCATCGATTTCAATCGACACTTAAATACACAGCGGCTTATCTATTCGTGCAGATAAGCCGCTGTGTATTGGAGATCATTTACAGTTGACCACATTCGATTGCCTCACGCGCCGCCGAAAGGCTTTCGTATACCGCCGTGCACACAGATCGAAGCTCATCGGTAGGAGGTGTCAAATCAGGAATCATAACGGTTGCGCAACCGGCAGCAGCACCTGCAAGGATACCATTTGTACCATCCTCGAAAACATAACAATTTTCCGGTGTACAGCCGATCCGCTGTGCCGCAAGCAGGAAAATATCCGGTGCAGGCTTACTGTTTTCCACCTCGTCACCGCCGATCACTGCATCAAAATAATCCAGCACACCGGCCAGCCGCAGATTTTTCTCAATCTGTGCATGTGAACTGCTGCTCGCAACGGCAAGTTTTACCCCCTGATCACGCAGATAACACAGGATCTCTTCCATACCTGGTTTTTTCGGAATAGAGGTTTCAATAATCTGCGCCACACGTGCATAGCAACTGTTCATAAAACGCCTGGCATCTACTGTTGGATAGTAGGCATGAATGATTTCCAACATGTGTTCTCCACTGGAGCCGCAGACAGCACGTGGAAAATCCGGGTTTGGCGTCTGACCGAATTCCTGAGCCAGCTGCACCCAGGTATTTTGATACAGACATTCTGTATCAAGCAGTGTGCCGTCCATATCAAAAATTGCACCGTGTTTCATAGATCATACTCCTTATTTTTCAGTTTCTATGCGCGCCAACAAGCGGCTGCCATATCGTTCCAGCGCCAACATGGAAGCTCCGGCAGAAAATGCATTTTCTGTATGTGTACAGGGGAAAATATAGTCGATATCTCGCGCAAACAAGTCATATTTCGCAGCTTTTGCACACAGATCGTCCAAATAGGGAACGATATATGTACCGACCTCTCCGCCCACAATCAGATCAGTATTCAACATCATGCGCAGATTGGTCAATAAAATAGCAAGATGTTCCAGATAGGTATTCCATACTTGACACGCCGTTTCGTCCTGCTTTTCCACTTTTCGGAAGAAGGATGCAAGTGTTTCTCCTTTTTTTCGCAATACTTTGGGGGAGAGATAGGCGTCCGCACAGCCGTGTTTGCCACAGTAACAGGGCGTACCTTCCGGAATCAGCAGCATGTGCCCAATTTCTCCCGCTTGCCATGTATCACCCAGGTACAGTTTCCCCTCCATCAGAAATGCACCGCCGACGGATTCATTGAGCGAAACATATATATAAGTGGAATGTTCCGCACACAGCTCAGAAAAGCCTGCGCAATTGGCATCGTTTGCAACGACAACCGGGAACGGGATCGTGCGATGGAACCGATCCAGACGGATGTGTTTGAGAGAGAAAATATGGGAATGGAGAAGTACTTCTGATTCATTGTCAACAATACCGGGAAAGGAGATGCCTGCACTGAGAATTAACTGCGTATTGATCTGGTTTGCCTGCAAGAAGTGTTCCAGTGCAGTTCCGAGCGATTGATACCATGTCGGAGTATCCCGAAATTGCAGTGGAAGACGCTGCTGTGCAAGCACAGTGCCACGCAAATCGGTCACAACCAATTCGATGTGATGCAATGCGACATCAATGCCGACACCCAGTCCTGCATCCGGACGGAGACGGATTTTTTTTGCCTTGCGTCCGCCTGTCGATTCAGACGTACCACATTCCTCCAAAATACCGACTTCCAGCAGTTCATTGATGTTTTGCAATGTTGTCGGCATACTCAGATGCAGGCGGCGTGAAATATCCTGCTTGGTCAAATGATTCTCTGTGCGCAGTAATTGTAAAACACGCGCCGCATTTTGAGTTTTTCCTGTGTTGACATCGATCATAGGTTCACCCGCTTTTAAAAAAACTTTTATTAAAGTTAATAATACTCTGATTTTGCAAAAAGCGCAACGGGTTTTTTATAAAATGATTCCGCCAGAGCGGGAAAGAAATCACTCTGACGGAAATTGAATAGGAAAATAGAAGGAAGCAAATTAAGTCAAATCGGACAGCCGGGCTTCGAGCGCAGCTTTTGCATCTTCATATCCCGGCTTGCCGAGCAGGGCAAACATGTTTTTCTTATATGCCTCTACGCCCGGCTGGTCAAATGGATTGACGCCGATCATATAGCCTGAAATGGCAAGGCTCTTCCAGAAGAAATAGACCATTTCACCGAATGTATAATCGCTCAACTCGTTGACTGTGAGCACGAGATTCGGTACGCCGCCATCGACATGAGCAAGCAGTGTACCCTTCATGGCTTTTTCATTCATATATTGCATCGTGCGTCCGGAAGCAAAATTCAGACCATCAACATTTGCCGGATCGTCTGGTATGGTCAAATCGTGGCGGGAATTTTCTACCCACAGCACGGTTTCAAACATGGTGCGTGCGCCGTCCTGAATAAACTGACCGATCGAATGCAGATCAGTGGAGAAATTTGCGGAGACAGGGAACAGACCTTTGCCATCTTTGCCTTCGGATTCAGCCATCAATTGTTTATACCATTCGCCAAACATAGTGAGTGATGGTTCATAATTCGCCAAAATTTCAACGCTTTTGCCCTTCATAAGCATTAAGAAACGCATCGCGGCGTACAGCATGGTATCGTTGGTCATCAGATCGGGATTGTTGTATTTCGTACATGCATCTGCACAGCCATGCATAACCTGATCGATGTTCATACCAGCAGCCGCCATCGGAAGCAGACCGACAGCCGTCAGACAGGAAAAGCGTCCGCCAGTGGCGTCCGGTACAACAAACGTTTCATAGCCTTCTTCGATAGCAAGCCCGCGCAATGCACCTTTTTTCGCGTCCGTAGTGGCATAAATGCGGCTTTTTGCACCTTCCTTGCCGTACTTTTCTTCCAGTTTCGCCTGAAACAGACGGAACGCAACGGCTGGTTCCGTTGTTGTGCCCGATTTGGAGATGACGTTAACAGAAAAATCACGGTCACCAATGATATCCATGATATTCTGTACATAGTCAGAACTGATGTTGCTGCCTGCAAAATAGACCTCTACACCTTCGTTTTGCTTGACGAGTTGGTTGGCAAACGGACCTTTTGTGAATTCAATGCCTGCGCGCGCACCCAGATAGCTGCCGCCAATGCCGATGGAGACCAACACCTCACTCTGCTGTTGGATGCGCTTTGCTGCTGCCTTGATGCGTGCAAATTCCTCCTTGTCATATTCAAACGGCAGGTTGAGCCAACCAAGCATTTCACTGCCTGCACCGCTGCGATCCATCAGCGTCTGATATGCAGTCGAAACAATCGGCTGCATTTTTTCCAGTTCGCCTGCACGAAGTCCTGCATTTTTGATGTTGAGCTGAATCATATGTTCTTCCTCCTGTTTTCCTAAATCGTTATTGTGGTGAATCTTCCACAATCTGAATGACAGATCCTACATTGATGTCCGGCTTGGGCTTATGCTCCACATAGATCGTGCCCGGCAGATCAACGGTTGTTTGCCCACTGAAATTGATGGTACAGTGACCGAGACCAGCGAGTGTAACCGGCGCTTCTGTGCCGACAGCGGTGATTCTGTATTCACAGTCATCCACTTTGAAAATCTGACCCGCAGAAATTGTACCATTGATTGGATTGACACTGACAGAATAACAGTAGTCACGCAATTCTTCCGGTGCATTGTCTCCGAACAGAATAAACATATCGGCATCTTTAAATTCTTCGACACAACTTCCCAATGCTTTTACCTGATTTTCATAGATAATTTTCATATGAATGTCCTCCTTATATGCGTTTGAAACAGAAGATTGATTTTCAGATTGCCTGAGCAGGGAAGTGGAGGTCCCGCTTTCCTGTTCAGGCAATCCGGAAAAAATCCGGATTGCCGGCGTCCGGTGAAATGAAATTGCCGGACGCCATTTGCGGAATAGATAAAGAATAAGAGTGGTGAATATAGAACTTATTTATGCAGCATACAGTCCGAAGCTTGCAAAGTATGCAATCAAGACGCGCAGCCAGCCAGTGAGGAAACGGGAATACATGACGGACAGAACACCGACTTCAATGGTTTCCGTTTCAGCTTCTGCGAGACCCAGACCGACCGGGATAAAGTCGCAGGCGCCCTGTGTATTGATTGCGAACAGCGCCGGCAGCGCGAGCTGCGGGGCAATATTGCCTTTGCCAATTTCAGCGCCGACCAGCGTGCCGACGATTTGAGCAATGACTGCGCCAGGACCAAGCAATGCAGACAGACCCGGAATCGAGCAGATGATACCGAGGATCAACAGACCGACGATATTGCCCGCGAGCGGGGTTAATATGTTTGCGAACGCATCGCCAAAGCCAGAGCCATTGATGATGCCGATCAGCATGGAGACGAACGCCATGAACGGAAGCAGGGTTGTAATACAGGTCTGAATGGCATCACGGGCTGCCTGATAGAATGTGTTGACGATTTTGCCGACACCCAAACCGATTTTGGTGATGAAGCTTTTGTTTTCCTGTTTCGCCAGTGTTTCAGAAACCTTCATATCAGCGGTAAATGTTACGCTGTCGCCGGATGATGATGTCTGAGCCGGAGTTTCCGGCTCTGCTTCGTCAAAATTGCCCGATGGAGCCTGTGTGCCATCTGCCAAAGAAATCTGTTTGGAAGTCACGCCGGATACATAAATATCTTCTGTGATAAATTGCGCCATCGGACCGGACTTGCCAACTGGATTGGTGTTGATGGTAGGAATGCGCTTTTTCGGATAGATACCGCAACGCAGCGTACCGCCGCAGTCGATGATAACGAGAGCCAATTCGTCTTCGGGACAATTGGTTTTGAAGCCATTGACCGGTGTCAGACCGGACAACTCGACAATTTTTTGCAGGCATTCCGGCTCTGCGCCACCGCCCGTGATAAACATAACTTTGTTGCGTTTTTCTGTCGGCTGGATGACCAGCGGACCACCAAAACCGCCGTTACCGCGCTCCACGCGGATCGCTCTTAATTCTGCCATATCAATTTTCCTCCCTCAGTACGCTTACTTTGCGGTTTTGAGCGTGCGGCTCAGCTTGACGCCCTGTTGTTTTTCAACGAGTGCAGTGGTAAATTCGGTTGCCCAGCCGGAGATAAAGTTTGCAATAATACCGACGAGCAGATAACGAATCGCCAACGGCGTGGTGTCCAATCCCAACGTGGTGATACCGTTTGCAACACCGAGATAAATAAAAATCTCAGAAGCATTGATATGCGGGAAAATACCGCTGTTGGTGTGGCAGTGATATGTAGCAGATGCATAATAGCAGGGTTTGTAGAATTCCGGCATAAATTTGCCGATGGAAAGCGCCATCGGGTTGCCGAGCATGAAGGCACTGACCCATGGAAGAACTGCGTAGCGCAGAAGTGGATTGCTGGTGCAGACGCGTGCCAGTTTTTCAACTGCTGCGTCTCCTGCGAGTGCCATGATTGCATTCATCAGCACCAGCAGCATGACGATGGTCGGGATAATACCGGTTACCCAACTCATAAACTGTTCGCCGCCGAGTGTGAACAGATTCATAAAACCTGATGCAAGATTAACGAGGAAATCCATAATTTTCCACCTTTCTTATTTTGCCGTTGATTTTTTTCTGATAAAATTGCGTGCGGAGAGACCAACCTTCTGGAATGGCGTTGGCGGCTGCTCGATTTCTTCGCCAGCGACATATTTGTTATAAGT
>CALWUF010000045.1 GCA_944384655.1 uncultured Butyricicoccus sp.
ATATGCTGTATATTCCTGCATTGTCATGGATGAGGACCTCCTGTTTTTTCATTACCGGATTTATTGTACAGCAAACGGATGAGAATGTAAACCGGAAAAATCAAAAGGTTGACGGCGCTTGGGGCAAAAAATTGTGCATATCGGCGGCTGTATTGGTCATTTTACCGGTGTTTCTTTTACTTCTATAAAAGTATAGTAAAAAACAGTATAAAATCATATAAAAGAAGCAGAAGCGAGCAAAAACTGTGCGCATATACGTGGATTTTAACCGGAAAATGAAAACCATTCGGGACAAAATTTTGGATGAAAAGTGGAAAAAAGAAGTATGGATTGAAAAAAACATTGCGAAATCACGGGATATTTTGTGAAAAAAGTGGATTGCATCGCGGAAAAAAATCGCATACAATAATTACAACAAATAATTGAATCACAGACAGTACAATGGCGTAATCAAATCCTTCGGGAGAAGGATAGGGTTGCGCCTTTTTGTCGTTTTATGGAAAAGGAGTTTGTTGTTATGACAATCAACAAAAAAATGGCTGTACCGTTCCAGACAATGCTGAGAGATGTTTTGAACGAGTATGTTGCAAACGGTGAACTGAAGAAAGCTGCCAGATCCAGTTCAATGGCAATGCGTATGGTAGCGGCCTATGTCCGCGGTGCGCGTGTATTTGAGATCGATCCGACATATCCGCAAATGGGAGAACTGAACGGCGAGGTTTTCCGCATGAGCGATGGGTCTTCCCTGATGACCGAAACCGATGATTATATCAAGGCATGGTTCTTGATGGAACTGGTTTCCCGTGAATTTGATATCAAAGGTGCTGACCGCATTGAAATGCACATCAATGTGGCGAGTGAAAAAGCAAAAGCATATCCGCGACTGATGCAGGAATTGGTGGATGCCATGAACAATGCATCTCAGACACATACGTGGAAGAAATGCCGTTGTGTGGCGCTTGATCATCTGGACTGGTTCAAACATGTTGATCCGATCTTTATTTATTCCCTGACGAATTTGGACGGTTCGGTTCAACGCCTGAGCACGCCGGCATAAATGGTTCTTTTGCTGTTTGTGACATAGAAAGATTTTCCTCAAAAAGGACGCAGCGTATATAGCTGCGTCCTTTTTCTGCTTCATCTGTCATATTCGTCCAAAAAGGTGTGCCGGTCTGCACCCTTATGCCAGCCGAGAATATCGTTGACATTGATGTTTTTTACACTGTTAAAAATATTTTTGGCAACCTGGTCATTGTCCTGTTCCAGCCGGGCAATCATCTGCTTGACTTCATAGCGCTTGGATGATTGCGGATTGTTTTCTTGACGGGCTTTAGCAGCAAATTCGCATGAACAGGTCAGAAAAGTCAGTGCACAAGCGTCGCGCCAGGCGAGGATATCGCGTTCGCGCACGAGATACAATGGACGGATCACCTGCATACCGGGATAATTTTTTGCGTGCAGCTTGGGCAGCATTGTTTGTATTTGTCCGCCATACAGCATGGACAACAACGTAGTTTCAATCACGTCATCGAAATGATGACCGAGGGCAATTTTGTTGCAGCCCAATGCCAACGCTTTTTCATACAAGCTGCCGCGCCGCAGGCGTGCACATAGAAAACAAGGATTGTCTGTCTCACGGTTGACTGTTTCAAACAGGCGCGTGTTATACCATTGTGTGTGCAGTCCAAGCATTTGAATATTT
Source organism: uncultured Butyricicoccus sp. (assembly GCA_944384655.1). Taxonomy (GTDB): domain Bacteria; phylum Bacillota; class Clostridia; order Oscillospirales; family Butyricicoccaceae; genus Butyricicoccus_A. Next base: position 1,703 of record CALWUF010000045.1, read on the forward strand.
TGTTCGATCTGCGCCCGGCTTTCTGCTGTGTAGCCAGGGTCCATGGACAATCCAGTCAGCGTGAACGGGATGTCAGATATTTTTTGCAGCAGGGTGAGCGCACAGGCGAGCAACATGGAATCTTTACCGCCTGAAATGCATATGGCAATGCGATCATCCGGTTGGATCAACGCATAATCCTGAATGGCTTTGCGAATGGGCTTCCAGATTTTGCGGCTGAATGTTGTAGTGATTGCCCTTTGGGCGCAGTTTGGTGCGGGCATAAAAGAAACCTCCCCGATACATGCTTGACCGTATCATAGCATGGAACGGGGAGGTGCGTCAAATGTCAAAGTTTTTCAAATTTGCTGGCAGGCTGCTTGCAGACTGGACAGCGGAAATCATCCGGTAATGTGTCAGATTTATGTACGTAGCCGCAAACGGTACAGCGATAGCCGTAATGTTCGTCCAGCGTGCGATAGACCGGCGCATTGGCAGGAATGACCTTGCCGGCGTTCTTGAATATCTCGACGGTAAGCACGCCGCCGGGCTGAAGGATTTCAGCTTCCGTCACTTCAGCGATGAACAACACATGTGAACCGAGATCGACTTGCTGTGTGACACGAAAACTCATGCGAACAGCCATGCCGTCGGTGATATATGGACAGCCCGCTTCATCTGTCTTCGTCTCATATTCTGCAAATTTATCGGTGACACGACCGGATTTATATCCGAACAATTTGATAATTTCTTCTGGACAGTCCACCGCAGCCACAGTGGCACAAAATGCACCGGTCTGTTCGACAGCGGCTTCCGTTACATTGTATTTGTTGAGTGTGACAGCGAATTTCGCCGGCATAGAAGAGGTGAGCTGTTGCAATGAGTTGACTGCACAGCCGCGGAACGCGCCATCGAGACAACTGCCGACGATGGCAATCGAATAGGAAATGCTGTCAAAAGCCTTTCGGTCTATCATATGAAACCCTCCTTAAAATAAGAATCATTATTATTATAATACGGGAAAATTTATCATCTGTCTACTACAAAATATTACAAAAAAAAGTGGAAAAATTAGGCATACTGTATAGTGGTCCCACGCGTTGACAGGGCAATGGTCACGTGTTATACTGAATCCAAACCGACCAGTCGGTCGGAAGAAGAGAATGCACTGCAGTAATAGGAGAACAGTTATGTCAAAATTCAGCGTCAAAAAACCGTTTACTGTTCTGGTCGGCGTCATACTCATACTCGTTCTCGGGGTGGTATCATTTACCAGAATGACGACAGACCTGCTGCCAAATATGGATTTGCCATATATGGTTGTTTATACGACGGATCCTGGTTCGGCGCCGGAATCAGTGGAATCAGAGGTTTCCAAGCCGATGGAAGCGGCGCTCGGCACGACAACTGGTGTGAAATCGATCAGCTCAATTTCTAATGAAAATGTCAGTGTTGTTGTGATTGAATTTGAACAGGGCACCGACATGAATGCAGTCAGCATTGAGATGAGCAATACCATCGATCAGGTCAAAGGCTCCTTGCCTGAAACTTGCAGCGCTCCGGTTATGATGCAGATCACACCAGACATGATGCCAGTTATGGTTGCCAGTGTCGATGTCGATGGCATGGAAGCGGAAGAGGTGTCGGATTATGTCAACGACACGTTGTTGAGCCGTTTTGAACGTCTGGATGGTGTTGCGTCGGTGGATACCACTGGATTGATTGCCTCCAAAGTCAAAGTTACATTGGATCAGGACAAGATTGATGCGCTCAATGACAAAGTATTGGCTGAGGTTGACAGCAATCTGGCAGAGGCCAAACAGCAGTTGGATGACGGTCAGGCGCAGTTGAATGCGGCAAAAGAAAAGATCAACAGCGGGCAGTCCAGCTTGAGCAACGCGACCGATCAATTGTCGGCACAATTGTCGCAGGCGAGTGCACAGGTCGATGCGGCCAACGCGCAGCTCAATGCCATCTTGAGTGAGGAAACGACACTGATGGCAAGTCAGACAGCGTTTCAGACAGAATTACAACAATTGCAGCAATATGCGGACAGAAATGATCAAATTCATGCACTTGCGGTTCTGATTGTTGCATATGACTTCACCGGATCGATTCCGGAGGTTAGTTTCCCTTTGACGTCGGAGAATATTAACAGTATTGCGGGTACGTCTGTACAGTTGCTGGAGGCGCTCAAAAACCCGGAGACATATATTGGGAACATGTCAGATGAGGCGTTTGCCAGGGCAGTCGCTGCGATTGCAGATGCAATGCCGGAAGGGGTGGATTTGTCACAGCTTTCGGGTGTTTCACGCACGGATTTTGTATCCCTGGTCACTGCAACAGCATATGCATCGACGCGTGTCAGCGAGATTGAAACCGAATTGCGCAACATCAGCACACGCCTTGCAACCATCAGTGCAATGAAGCCACAATTGGAGCAGTCGCTGGAGCAGGCGCAGGACGCCTATGCAAAGCTTGAAGCGAGCAAAATTGAAGCGACACTCAGCTTTGCACAAAGCTCGGCACAGCTTGCAGTCGGCAGTGCATCATTGGAAAGTGCACAGCAACAGATGGATGAGGCCACCAAAGAGTTTGAAGAGGCGCGTGATACGGCATATGAACAGGCGGACATCAGTGGTATTATCACTGCCGACATGATCAGTAATATCTTAATTGCTCAGAATTTTGAAATGCCTGCGGGTTATGTGAAGGACAGCAGTGAGCATTCTTACGTTCTGAAGGTCGGTGAAACCTATGATTCCGTAGATCAGTTGTCAGATTCGATCCTGTTCCACATGGACATGGACAGCATCGGTGATATCCGCCTGAGTGATGTCGCTTCCGTCGCGTATACCAATGAGGCAGATAGCTCCACTTATGCGAAGGTCAACGGCAATGATGCTGTTGTACTCAGCTTTTCCAAGCAGTCTACCGCATCCACTGCTACGGTTACTGACGCGATCAATGAAGAAATTGAAGAGCTTGCAGCCGAGGATGATCGGGTTCATATCACGCCGTTGATGGATCAGGGCGATTATATCCACCTGATTGTCGAAAACGTACTGTCTAACCTGGTGTATGGCGGCATCCTTGCCATTCTGGTTCTGTTGATTTTCCTGCGTGATATCCGTCCCACGGTCATCATCGCGTTCAGTATCCCGCTCAGCGTCCTGTTTGCCGTTGTACTCATGTATTTCGGCAATATGACCCTCAACCTGATTTCACTGTCCGGTTTGGCGCTCGGCGTCGGCATGCTGGTTGACAACTCGATTGTTGTCATTGAAAATATCTATCGCTTGCGCAATCTGGGAGTACCGCCTGCGAAGGCCGCTGTCCAGGGTGCACGGCAGGTTGGCGGTGCAATCTTTGCCTCAACGCTGACAACGATCTGTGTTTTTCTGCCTATTGTATTTACAGACGGCATTTCACGTCAATTATTTACTGACATGGGATTGACCATCGCTTATTCACTGTCGGCATCGTTGATTGTCGCGTTAACGGTTGTCCCCGCAATGAGTTCAACCATGCTGCGGAGAGAAAATACAAGAACATACAGGCGGTTTGACAAATTTATCGAAAAATATGAAACGTTCCTGCGCTGGTGCCTATCGCACCGGGCAGTGACACTGGGCGCAGTATTTGCACTGTTTCTATTTGCCTGTGTCATGACTACGCGCATGGGTATGACGTTTATTCCCCAAATGTCTTCCAATCAGATGAGTGCGACACTGACATTGCCGGAGGACACGGACGAAGTTACTGCTGAAGCTACCATTGACAAGGCAATGGAAGCGATACAGGGAATTGAAGGCATACAAACAGTCGGTGCGATCCGCAGCAGCGGCGGTATGGCGGCACTCGGTTCAAACAACAGCGATACGGCATCGTTTTATATCCTGCTCGAGGAGAAGGTCGACAATGCTGCGCTTGCTGATCAGATTGTCGAACAGACCAAAGGCATGAATTGTGAGATATCTGTGTCCGAGTCCACAATGGACATGAGTGCATTGACTGGTTCCGGTGTACAGATTGACGTATATGGCGATAATCTGGACGAGCTGCAGGATACCTGTGAGAGCCTGGCAAAAGAGCTGGAGAACATCGAAGGTCTGGAGGAAATCTCTGATGGCAACGAAGCTCCGGACATGCAGAAGGTCATCACAGTCAATAAGGATGAGGCAATGCGTCAGGGTCTCACGGTCGCACAGGTGTACAGTTCACTTGCCTCTGCGCTGACCAGTGAGGTCACTTCCACGACGCTTACAGTCGGGCAGGAAGAACTTCCGGTGATCGTTGTCAAGCCGTCTACGGTAACGGCAGAAAATATCATGAAACAGACGATTTCTTCTACTGATTCGGCAACTGGAGAAACGACAGAAGTTGTGCTGGACACCATCGCATCACAGAGCGAAAGCCGTGCGCCGGCTTCTATCAATCGTATCAATAACGAGCGCACGATGTCGGTTACGGCGGCGGTTGACAATGACCATAATATTACATTGGTCAGCCGTGAGATACAGGATATGCTGGACAACTATGATTTGCCAGAGGGTATCCGTGTGGAAATCACAGGTGAAAATCAGACCATCAATGACACAATGCAGGATCTTGTGCTCATGCTGCTGCTTGCAATTATTTTCATATATCTGATTATGGTGGCACAATTTCAGAGCCTGCTCAGTCCATTTATCGTTATGTTTACGATGCCATTGGCGTTTACCGGTGGTTTGCTCGCGCTGTTGATTACAGGACAGGAGATATCTGTTCTTGCAATGCTTGGATTTATTATTTTGGCGGGCGTTGTTGTAAATAACGGCATTGTATTCGTCAGTTGTGTCAATGACCTGCGGATGGAAGGTATGTCCAAGCGTGAGGCGCTGGTAGAGGCTGGGAAAATGCGCATGCGTCCGATTCTGATGACGGCACTGACGACGATTCTTGCGATGTCCACGATGGCAATGGGTCTCGGCACAGGCGGAGAGATGGGACAGGCGATGGCGATTGTCGTCATTGGTGGTCTGACCTATGCGACTGTGTTGACGCTGATTGTCGTACCAATTATCTATGACTTGTTTAACCGCCGGGAAACCATGCGGAAAATTGACGTCGGCGAGGAGGAGCTGGATGAGCGAGATTGAAAATCGATATTCCCAAAAGGAAATTGCTGTATTTCGGGGGCTATTTGCTCTGGCGAAGGATGGCAGACGATTTTCCAGCATCAAAGTGCAGGATATCGCAACTGCCGCAGGCATGGGAAAAGGTACGCTTTATGAATATTTCTCTTCCAAAGAAGATATTTTATCCGGTGCAATTTTTTACGCATTGAGTGGAGTCATGAACCGGTTTGAACAGTCGGTGGATGACACATTGTCATTCCGGCAGATATTGGAGCGGTTTTTCGATGAGTTAGACGGCGATGTACCATTTGCCGCTCTGTCCATGTTGATTGTTTCCATGTCACCCGAACAGCGTGCGGAGATTCAAACGCGCGGACAGGATGATTTGAAGCTGTTGTTTTCGCGCATGAAGCGGGCGGAGGCAGATATCTTTGCGTCCGGACGCAGGCGTGGAGAAATTGATGCAAATTTGGATGACAACTTTTGTGGCTATGTCATAGTATCTGCCCTGTTCGGGCAGACGGCGGCGCATCTATTTTCGTGTCAGAAATGTGAGCATCGGGTTTCTAAAAACCTGCTGGTTGAGATGGTGTGCCGGACATTGCGGCCGTGAACAATGATATTGATTGAAAAAGGAAGAACGAATGCATGAAATCAGATAAAATTGCATTGATTACAGACTCCTGTGCAGATCTTTCACAAGAATGGGTGCAGAAATACCCGATTTATATCATTCCCTATACGATCACGTTTTCAGACGGATCATTTCAAGATGGTGTGGATATTTCTGCCGATGAAGTCTATCGCAGGCAGGTCACAGAAATGCCCAAAACCTCATTGCCGTCCGGCGCTGTGATTGCGGATACATTGCGGAAAATTCAACAGGATGGCTATACGCGTGCGATTGCCATTATGCTGTCCAGCGGTTTGAGCGGATGTTATCAAATGATGCGCCTGATGGCGCAGGACTGCGGAAATCTCGAAATTGTAGTCTTTGATTCCAAAAGTGGCAGTCTCGGTCAAGGCGCAATGATTCTGACGTTGGCGCATTTGATCGAAGAAGGGCGCAGTTGGGAACAATTGCTTGCCTTGACACCGCGGGTGATAAAAAATACCTATCCATTTTTTACAGTGGATACACTGGAATATTTACAACGTGGCGGACGCATTGGGAAGATCACTGCAATGGCAGGTACAGCGCTCGGCATCAAGCCGATTCTTGCTTTTGATCCCGTGACAGGCGAATTGACCAGCATTCATAAGGTGCGTGGACGCACAGCGGCCATGAAAAAACTGGTACAGATTGCAGTATCCCATATCGAGCCAGGCAAGCGGTATCATATCATGTGGGCACATGGCGGTACACCAGAGGAAGGACAGCAAATTGCCAAAATGTTGCGCACACAAGCCCCGGATTTTGAAAAGGAGTTTTTTGGGGAAATTGATTGTACATTGGCGTCCTATGTCGGTCCGCATCTGTTGGGTGCAGCCGTACAGATTCTGGACGATGATATGTGAGGAAACAGCATGAAGTTTTTACATCTCAGCGATCTGCATCTGGGCAAGCGCGTACATGCGTTCTCTATGCTGGAGGATCAGCGTTTTGTTTTGGAGCAGATCGCACAGATGGCGCAGACACAGTGTGTAGATGCTGTTGTTATCGCCGGCGATATTTATGATAAATCCATACCGCCTGGAGAAGCTGTCGGTTTATTCGACAGCTTTTTTACATCACTGTGTGCACAGGGGATTTCTGTGCTTGCCATCAGTGGCAATCATGATTCGGGTGAACGGTTGAACTTTGGTCAAACGCTGTTGGCGCGGCAGGGAGTTTATCTCGCGGGTACGTTTGGCGAAGTGATGGAATCGGTAAAATTGTGTGATGCAGATGGCTGTACGGTACAGTTTCATTTGTTGCCATGGCTTCGCCCAATGGAACTGCGTGAACGATTGGGGTTGGCGGAGAGCACCCAGCAATGTGCCGTACAGGCAGCTTTGGAAACGGCGGAATGGGACAACGGTGCACGTCATGTCCTGCTTGCACATGCCTTTGTGACAGCCGGCGGTACGCTACCAGAACAGTCGGAATCGGAAATTGTTCCAATTGGTGGTCTGGATGCGGTAGATGCCGCGCTGTTTGACCGCTTTGATTATGTAGCATTGGGGCATCTCCACCGCCCACAGCGGTTGGGACGTGACAGCGTGCGATATGCAGGTTCACCGCTCAAATATTCATTCTCTGAGGCGAGATATCCAAAATCTGTCCCTTTGGTGACGTTAGGTACATGTGGGGAAGCGGTTGTCCAGTTGCTTCCATTGAAGCCGAGGCGTGAGATGCGTGAGATTCGGGGTACACTTGCGGACGTCACAAGTCCATTTGTTGTGCATGCGGGTGATCCCACAGATTATCTTCGTGTCATGTTGACCGATGAGGATGAACTGTATGACCCGCAGCGTGCACTCAAAGAAGTATATCCCAATCTCATGCGGCTGGATTTTGACAATACACGCACGCGCACGGCGGGGATCGACGGCATGGAAGCAGAGGATATGGCACAAACATTGACGCCTGCACAGCTCTTTGCGCAGTTTTTTGCCGAGCAGAATGGAAAAGAAATGAATGAATGGCAGCATCAGGCCATTGACCGTATTTGCCGCAGAATGGAGGAAACAGATGAAGCCGATTGAACTGACCGTCAGCGCGTTCGGACCGTATGCGGGCGAGGTGTCACTCCCACTGGAACAGCTTGGCAGTCAAGGTCTGTTTCTCATTGCAGGGGATACGGGCGCAGGCAAGACCAGTATTTTTGACGCCATTTGTTTTGCGCTGTTCGGTGAGGTGAGTGGTTCACAGCGTGCGGCAGATCAACTGCGCTCCGATTTTGCAAAGCCACAGGTGGAAACCTTTGTATATCTGCGCTTTACACATGCCGGAGAAATCTATGCCGTTCACCGGATGCCGAAATATGAACGTCCGAAAAAACGCGGCAGCGGTACAGTCACGCAGAATGCAAACGCAGTATTGACACGTCCGGACGGTTCGACGGTGGCGGGCGCGACAGCGGTGACGGAGGAGATTGAAAGCATTTTGGGCATAGGAGGTCCGTCGTTTAAGCAGATTTCGATGATTGCGCAGGGTGAATTTATGAAGCTGTTGACAGCGGACAGCAGGACACGTGCGGAAATCATTCGGCGGGTATTCCATACACAACCGCTTGTCCAATTACAAAAACAGATCAAAGCAGAATTTTTGGAATTCAACAAAAAATGTGCGGATATACAGCGTGCGGCAGCGCAGTATGCCGAAGGTTTCCGGTTGGCAGAAGAGCTGACGGAAACAATGGAATTGTCAACGCTTGTAGAAATGGTTCGGCGGCAGAATGCAGCAGATGAAGCACAGCTTGCGGCGGATACAGTGAGACTGGAACAGTTGCGTGTGGCGCAGACACAGGCCATTGAAGCGGTGGTAAAGGCGCAGCGTGACAACGAAATGCGAGAAAAATGGCGCATGGCACAAGTGCAGCGGGAAAAGTTGCAAGCACAGAAGCCGGAAATCGAACGGCTGTCACAGCGTCTTGCCCGTGCCCGGCGGGCACGGGATTGTGTATTGCCAAAATGGAACGCGTGGCAGGCTGAACAGGCGCATGAAGAAAAACTGCGCCACAGTGCGGCGCGGCGCAAACAGGAAGTACAACAACTGGAACAGCAAACACTGCAGATACAGCAGGCGCTGATACAGGCAAAGCAATTTGAGCCGCGCATAGCGGAATTGGAATGTGAAATCATCCGTCTGACCGATGCACAGGCACATGTGCAGCGTTGGAAACAGGCGTGTGTACAGGCAGAGCAGATTGTACAGCAAGTTCAGCGTTTAAAAAAACAGGCGCAACGTGAAGCCGAACGGCGTGATACAGGAAATCAATATATTGAACAGCTTCGCGCGAAACTGGAGACATTGCGGGATATTCCCGCGGAACTCGCACGAATCCGCGCCGAATTCAAGCAGTCACAGACGACAGAGAAGCAGCTCCGCGCTGCACTCACGCTGTTCGACACACAGGCGGTATATGCGGAACAATTGAAGCGCGAGCAAAGGATTTATCTGGATCTGGAATATAAATTGATACAGGCAGAACAGCAGTACCGTGACCGTGAGATTGCCTGGAATCGCGGTCAGGCAGGGATTCTTGCACAGGCGTTGGAAACGGGCATGCCGTGTCCCGTTTGCGGTTCGACAGAACACCCACATCCCGCGCAATTGACAGACGATGTACCCACCGAACAGCAGTTGAAACAACTGCGTCAGGATATGGAACAATGCCGCAAGGCGTATCAGGAGCAAAGCACGCATTGCAGTGCGGTGCGATCAAAAGAAGAAGCGGCGACGGAAGCCGTCCGGCATGCATTGGAACAATTGTTTGAAACCGGGCAAAAGACACGTACAGAGGTAGAAATACGTTTGAGAGAGCAGTGCCGGATCACAGCGGGGCTGCTGGAAAAAGGAAAACATCTCAGCGAATGCGAAAAACAGAGCGAGATGATGCGGGAAACGCTGCAAAGCGCATGCAGCAGGCAGCAGGAGCTGGAAGCTGCCGCACAGCAGGCAGAGCAGTCTCTTCGAGAGATGGAATCACAGGCTGCGGCGGCAAGGGCGTCTGCACAGGAGCTGCGCACTGCCATCCCATTTGACGATGTGGATGCATTGTCTGTACAGCTCACAGCACGCAAGACGGAATGTGAGGCTTTGTCCAGACAGCTGGAGGATAGGCGAAACGCATGGGAAGACCATCAACGCGCCTGTGCTGCCGCGCAGGAAGGCGCACAGGCGGAATTTGCACAGTGGACACAGTGCAGGCAGACGGCGCAGATTGCGGAACAGGAATGGAAAACTGCCTTGGCACAGGCAGGTTTTGCGACAGGACAGGCATATCATGACGCACTGCTGCCATCGGAGCAGCAAACAGAATTGGAACAGCGGATACAGCGGTTTGAACAGCAGCTTGCCGCTGCCAGTTCACTGGAACAGGAATACAAAGCGTCACAAATACAGGAGACGTCGATTGATTTGGAACGGCTTATACAGATACGTTCTCAATCGGAGGAGGAATGCCGCACCTGTGAAGCAGATGTACATAGCCGCACGGAGCGCTTACAGGTAAACATAAATATCTTACAGCGTATCGAACAGCTACAGGCGCAGCGGGAGATATTGGAACAACAGACAGCGGCATTGCGTGAGCTGTCACAGACGGCAAATGGCGAGCTTGTGGGCAAACAAAAATTGATGTTTGAACAGTATGTACAGGCGGCTTATTTTGAGCGTGTCTTGCAGCGTGCCAATTTGCGGCTGCGTGATATGACACAGGGGCGGTATGAGATGCAGCGGCGGCGCAAAGCGGAAAACAATCGCAGTCAAACCGGGTTGGATATTGATATCATGGATTATTATACAGGCAAAATCCGCTCTGTAAAAACGTTGTCAGGTGGAGAATCCTTTCTCGGTGCATTGACGTTGGCGCTTGGCATGTCAGATGTCATCCAAAGCTATGCCGGTGGGGTGCGTGTGGAAACGGTGTTCATCGACGAGGGGTTTGGCTCGCTCGACAGCACGGCATTGGAACAGGCGATTGATGTTCTGGCACGTTTGTCAGATGGCGATCGTTTGATCGGGATCATTTCACATGTCGCTGAGCTGAAGGATCGCATCCATCGACAAATTGTCGTCGGACGCAGCGCGTCCGGCAGTAACGCAAAATTGGTCACGGGGTAACAATATATGAAGCATACTATGAAAATCGTCGCACGTATTCATACAGATTTCCCAACGAAATTTGGCATCCCGCGTCAAAGCGGAATCGTAGATGCGCTCAAAGCATTCATTCTTTTTGAGCCGGAATACCGAAACCCGGATGCACTGCGCGGATTGGATGGCTTTTCACATATTTGGCTCATCTGGCAGTTTTCTGAAGGCATACGGGACACCTGGTCACCAACAGTACGTCCGCCCCGGCTGGGTGGAAATATGCGCATGGGTGTGTTTGCGACGCGTTCGCCGTTCCGTCCGAATCCCATTGGGCTGTCCAGCGTCCGGCTGGAGCGCATGGATTTGCACACGCCGGATGGTCCCATCCTTTATGTTTCCGGTGCAGATATGATGGACGGCACACCGATTTATGATATCAAACCATATCTTCCATATGCCGACAGCCATCCGGAGGCATCCGAAGGGTTTGCTCATGCGGTCCATGATGCGGATTTGAAGGTTGATATTCCATCGGAATGGTTGGAAAAAATCCCACCGGAGCGGCGCGCAGCGCTGTGTGGTGTGTTGGCGCATGATCCGCGCCCATCTTATCAAAATGATCCAATGCGGATCTATGGCATGGCATTTGCCGGATTGGAAATCAAATTTCGGGTGAACAATGGTATCCTGACTGTGTGTGATGTAAGTACACAGGCATAATAAAAAGGCATTTCCGTTTCGTTTGCGGAAATGCCTTTTCACGTAGTGGTTCAAATGATTACGAAATCAGCGAAGAACCAATGCCGATCAGATAGCTTCGCAGCATGACTGCACATTCTGCACGGGTCAGAGAACCCTGGGGAACCAATGTGGTAGTTGTACGTCCACTGATGATTCCGTTTGCAACTGCCCACTGCATGGGCGTGACTGCATAGGAAGAAATTTTTGAAGCATCCGTATATTTGTTGAGGTTCTGCAGGGAGGAGATATCTACACCGTATTTGTCAGAATAGCTGTACAAAATGGTTGCAATCTGCTCACGGGTCACGGCGTCATTTACACCGAATTTGCCATTGGTGTAGCCGTTTATGACGCCGTTCTGTTTCGCCCAGATCACAGCATCACTGTACCATGTGTCAGCCGATACATCCGTGTAAACTGGGGAATAAGAGACTGCCGGTTTGCCGGACAAGCTGTACAAAATCTGTGCTGCCATCACACGCGTCAGCACAACATTTGGCGAGAAGGTGGAAGCGGAGGTACCAGACATCAGATTGTGGTCAACGACAAAAGATACGGCTTCTGCATACCACGCGTTGGACAGTACGTCAGTGAATCCTTTGACGGAATTATCGGGCTCTGGAACCAGATTCTCTTTGGTCAGATAGAAATTGCAATCGACATTTGTTTCGATACCGCTGACAGTACCGGAATCAGAATATTGCCACTGGGTATACTGTCCGGAATATGAGGTGCTGGTGGTATAGTGTGCGAGCCAGACCAATGCGGCATCCTCAATTTGATCGGCGTAAATGTTGTCGGTCAAAAAGCTCTTGTTTGCATAAAGCATCGGTTGGTAGCCTGCGTTGCTGATCGTTTCACAAAAAGCAAGCGCGTTTCGAGTCATTTCTGATTTGGAAAGATTGGCGTTGTACAGGCGACCATCGTTGCCGTAAAATTCGTAATCCATAACCACAGGAAGTGAAATTTGATAATCCTGAATGCGCTCGAGAACAAAATTGGCCTCAGCTTCCGCCTCTTCGACAGTGAGAGCCTGGGAATAGATGTAAACGCCCACTGGCATACCGACACGGATGGCGTCTTCTATATAGGTATCAAACATGGGATCTTCGTACAATGCGCCACTGCTTGTGCCGCGACCGCCGACACGGATAATGGCGTAATCGACACCGGCATTTTTAACTTTGGTCCAGTTGATGGTCTCTTCCCACTTGGACACATCAATGCCATGGAATATATTGTAGCCTGAGGGAACTTGATATGTATTTCCGGTCAGGAAGCTATACTGCGCCACTTTTCCAGCAGCGCTGTTGCTGTTAAATTCCGGAGGTGTATACTCGACGGTATTTCCTTTTTTGCGGTTCGTGAGCGGATCCTCCTCTTCTGAGTATGGAACAACTGTGTCGGGGGTTATCACTTGCGCGCTTTCGACAGCCAGCGCAGGGAGCGCTGAACTGCAGGTGAAAGCGAAAGCAAGCAACGCTGTCAGCAATCTTTTTTTCATATCATTCCATCCTTTGCTGTTTTGGAAACCTTCGTTGTGGTGTTACCGAATTGTAACGTTATCGAATAAACTATACCATAGCTTTTCAAACAATGCAAGTGTTTTATTCCATGTCCCCAATATGGAAAAGTCAGGATGCCTTTGTGTGGCATCCTCATTCCGCTGCTGTGTCCAGGAAAGATAAAAATTGTCATAATGAGAAAACCGGTGCTGCGTTTTGTTGAAAAGGCAGTACCGGTTTTGTCTGTTACAAGATAAATGGAATGATGCAGTATTTTACCCGCTGTTTGTATTCTGTATAGCCGGAAAGACCGTTTTCCAGCAATTGTTCTTCGTTGCGGATGCGGAACGCGATGACCACAGGATATAGCAAAAATACGGCGAATGATACCCAGGAACCCAGGACAAGTGGAATGGATAGATACAGCGCAACGGTTGAAAGATACATGGGATGACGCACAATACCATACAATCCGGTGTCGATGACTGTTTGGTTTTCCTGTATTTCTACGGTTCTGGAAAGATAGGCGTTTTCGCGCAGGACTTCGGCATACAGCATGTACGCGGCAAATAGCAAAATAGATGAAAAGATAACGAGCCATTGTGGCACAGTTGTCCAACGGAAACGGAAATCCAGTCCGGCAAGTATAAACCCGACCAAAAAAATAAGTCCGGAGGCTGCAACAACCCATTTTTGTGTCAATTCCGTTTCCCGGTTATTTAAACGTTTTTTGAGCAGCTTCGGTGCTTTTATAAGCAGGATGATTGCCAAAACCAGCATCGGGATAAATAGCAAGGCGAGAAACAGCCAGGCGCCCGGATAATCCAGCGTGCCTGCGGGCAAGAACAAAAGCAGACACACCAAAATCAATCCGGTGATAAATTTCAGTAGGAGATTGAGTAATAATTTCATGATATTGTTATTTTTCCGGAAAGGGATCAAATCGTTTTTTTAAAACCTCATAGTGGTTTCGATTGGATTTGTCACCTCCATTATTCGGGAATAGACAGTATGGCAAACTGTCTGTTGTACGATGTTTGATGACACAGGCACAGCACAGACCATGATTGGGACAGGTCTGTTTGGGGCAGATACATTCTTTTACATTGCTGCACGACATTTTGTTCACCGTACTTTCTGTAGGAGTGTTTTGATTTCTGCGGTAGTGAGCGCTTTGCCATAGCTTACCACATTGCCATCAATGACCAGTGCTGGGGTAGACATAACTCCATAGGTGGCAATGACAGCAAAGTCTGTAACCAATTCTACAGTTTGTTGAATTCCCATCTGGGCAAGCGCTGCCTTTGTGTTGGCTTCAAGCGCATGGCATTTGGCACATCCGCCCCCCAATATTTTGATCCCATTGGTTTGCCTGGCAGTTTGT
>CALWUF010000046.1 GCA_944384655.1 uncultured Butyricicoccus sp.
CTCGATTTCGTCATGAATTTTATGCTGTTTTTTGGTTGTATTTTCAATTGTAAATAGAATATGAACGTGATAAGATAATCTGGTGCCTGTAAAGGTATCAGATTATTTTTTGCAAAGGACGCGAACAGCCATGAAGGATATGACAAAGGGAAACCCAACCAGACTGATTTTGCAGTTTGCTATCCCACTGCTCATCAGCAACCTGTTCCAACAGGTGTACAGTCTGGCAGATACACGCATCGTCGGCAGCTTTCTGGGAGACGAAGCGTTGGCAGCCGTCGGCGCAACATCTTCTCTCAATTCACTTGTCATCGGTCTGCTGATGGGCATGACAAACGGTTTTGCAATTGTGACAGCGCGCTTTTTTGGTGCAGACGACCGCAAAAGCATGAAAAAAGCCATTGCAGGTACAATTGTGCTGTCTGTTGGCACAGTAGCAGTACTCACTGTTGTGTCAGTCGCATTCCTCATCCCACTGCTGCGCATTCTCAATACACCGGATTATCTGCTCGTACAAGCTGCCTCCTATTTCCGTATCATCCTGCTCGGCATGATGGTCACAGTCTTTTACAACAGTTGCGCAGCAACTCTGCGGGCAGTCGGCGACAGTGTAACCCCTCTGATTTTCCTTATCATTGCCACAATTTTAAATGTTGGTCTTGACCTGCTGTTCATCTGTATTTTCCACAGCGGGGTACCGGGCGCAGCGATTGCCACAGTACTGGCTCAGGGCATTTCGGTTATCATGTGCCTGCTGTTCATCAAAAAGCGTTATCCTGAACTGATTCCATGCCGCGACGACTTCATGCGCCTGTTCCATGACCGACATCTGCTCAGTTGGATGTACAGCACAGGGCTTTCCATGGGCTTTATGCTGTCGCTTGTCAACATCGGTTCTGTTGTGCTTCAAAGTGCAATCAATACTTTCGGTGCAAATATCATTGTTGCACACACAGCGGCACGCAAATTGACAGAATTGTTTATGATGCCGTTTGCTGTTCTCGCCACGACTATGGCAACCTATTGCAGCCAAAACCTCGGCGCAGGCAACTTGAGCCGCATCAAAGCCGGCATATGGCGTGCATTGATTCTGTCATGGATTTGGTGCGGCATTGTGATTGTAATCTGTTATTCCATCGTACCAATGCTGATTTACATGGTAACTGGCAGTACAACCCCGGAAGTCCTGAATACAGCAACAAAATATCTGCATATCAATTGTCTTTTCTATTTTGTCACAGTGGTCATCTCTGTCTTGCGCAATTCGCTTCAAGGTATGGGCGATATGATCACGCCGTTGGTATCCAGCAGCATCGAGTTGGTCGGCAAAATATTGATTGTGTTATTACTTGTCCCGCGCTTGGATTATATGGGTGTTATTGTATCCGAACCGATCATTTGGTTTATTATGGTTATCCCGTTGATTATTCAGATAGTCTTCGGAAAAACCTTCCGTATCATGCGAGAGGAACAAAAAGCCGCATAGCACTGACAGCCGCATATATGCGGCTGTTTTTATGTCTATTTATGCCAAAATAAAAAATACCACAGTCATATTGCTGCGGTATTTTTTTAATGAAAGGAATGAAAAAGAGAGAGAAGTAAGCGTAATATATTAAATTCACATCCGGAATCAATCCGGGTGGAGCGAATTTGTTGTCTGCCGCTTTTGCTCCTCTTAACAGGAACCGGTCGGGCAGTTGACCGAGAGATGCGTTTCATTTGTTTGTTTCTTAACTCTGGTAATAGAATACACCATTTTTTCCGTTCTTTGGTGACTGAATTGCGAAAATTTTTTTACAATTTTACGACGTATTTGTTTCTGAATCATGAACGACAAAAAATGACCATGTCTGTTTGACAGACACAAAAATACCGCAGCCAAAGCTGCGGTATTTTATAAATAAAATATATCAATTCACATCCAATATGCATTTGGATGGAGCGAGTTTGTTGTCTGCCGCTTTTGCTCTTCTGCGAGAGCTGGCCGGACAGCTGGCCAACCGAGCTTTGTTTTGCGCTTTTGTTTTGCTCTGATGACATAATACATTATTTTTGCCCAAAATGGGTGATCAAAAAAGAAAAAAATATTGTATCCTTTGCGATGATTCTGTTTCTAAGATGTAAACAGAGGTATAGACAGAGCAATGCCGCAGCTATTTCTAGCTGCGGCATTTTTGAAAGGAAAAATATGAAAAAATATAAGAGTAAACCGAATTGGAAGAAAAGAGGAACTTCCAAATCGATGGGGCTTGTTGTCTGCCACTTTTGATCCAGGGATCCGGCCGGGCAGCTGGCCCATAAGAGCAATACAGAAATGTGTTTGTACAACGATTTGTACTGGTATTATCATATCGTATTGCATCCGCTTTTGGGTGAACAAAACGGGAAAATTTTATGTCAAGCATGAAAACAAAATATGTCATTTTTGTTAACAGGCGCAAAAACGGGAATACCTGCTCATATTTTAAATGATTTGATCTTTTTATCGTTATTATACTTCTGTCATCATCTCCCGCATGTGTTCAATTGCACGCCGTTCCAGACGCGATACCTGTACCTGTGAAATACCGAGTGCAGTCGCACATTGCTGCTGTGTCTGACTGCGGAAATAACGCAACAAGATGATTTTCTGTTCCTTTTCGCCCAGGCGGCGGATACAATCGCGCAGCAAAACAGATTCAAGTATTTTTTCTTCAATACCATCGTCTCCCACAAGATGCTCCAACGTCGCGCCATCGTCTCCAATCTCACGCTGAAGCGAATCCGCAGGAATCAATGCACTCTCACATGCCGCAATTTCCTCCGGTGAAGCCTCCAGCAATACGGACAGCTCAGAAATCGTCGGTTCCCGTCCGGTTTTCATAGAAAGTTGTTCACGCGCCGCATTGACCCGGATAGCAAGCGATTTCATTGTCCGGCTGATTTTGACTGTGCCGTCGTCACGCAAAAAACGCCGAATCTCGCCGCTGATCTTGGGTACCGCATACGTAGAGAAACGCGTGCCGTAATCGCAATCGAAGCCTTGCACCGCTTTCACAAAGCCCAGACTGCCGAGTTGATACAAATCCTCCATATCAACGCCGCGCCCGGCATAACGGCGTACAATGCTCCAAATCAATCCACTGTTTTCCCGGATCAACGTTTCACAAGCTTCTTCCTCTCCTGCCTGCGCAAGCCGGATCAGGCGGAGCTGTTCCGCAGCATTATTTCTGTCCAAGGCGAGCTGCAATCCGCTTGGTCATTGTGACCTGTGTCCCGACGCCTTCGCGAGAACGTACACGCAGGCGATCCATAAAGCTCTCCATAATGGTAAATCCCATACCAGATCGCCCGGCATCGCCAGTGGTAAACATTGGCTGCCGTGCCTGTTGAATGTCCGCGATGCCACATCCCTTGTCCCGCACAACAATCCGAATTTCCCCGTCATCATACAATTTTGCCGCGACAGTTATGTATCCCAATGTATCCCGATAGGCGTGAACAATGCAGTTGGTGACCGCTTCGCTTACTGCGGTCTTGATATCATTGATCTCTTCGATCGTCGGATCAAGCTGTGCGGCAAATGCAGCAACTGCCTGCCGTGCAAACGCCTCATTGTTGGAACGACTTTGAAATTTAATACTCATCTGATTCACTTCGCTGTGCATGGTTCTTCCTCCTCATTTTCCGGTTTTGACAAATGCGGCAGTTCCGGAATAAATTGTATGCGCTTTACGATGCCGCTCGCCTGAAAAATACGCATGACTGTGGGTGGTGTGCCGACAACACAAAATGTCTGCCCAGCCCCAAGAATATTGCGTTGTGCCCCCAATACGACAGCAATGCCCGAACTGTCCATAAAAGTCAGACCGGACAGATCGAGAAAAATCGGTTCTGTCGCATACAATATCATTGTTTTTTCCAGATATTCCACGCACTGCGCTGCTTCGTGATGACCCAACTCTCCGTCAAAGCGGATGACAATTCCGCAGTCTTCCCGTTTGTGTGAACATTTCATTCGTTTTTTCAACTCCTAAAAAAATAGAACTGCCTGGTATCAGGCAGTTCTATTATAATCAAAGATATATATTTTTTCTGTCAGATAATGCCGTCTTTCAGGGCATTTTTTGCCTCTCCCGCGATATAAAGCGAACCGCAGACAATGATAACATCATCATCCTGTGCAGATCCAAGTGCACGCTTGAGTGCAGAAACAATGTCGTTGCAGTCAAACACATTGGTATACGGCGAAAATTCACGGATCGCGGTGGCAAGTTGCTGGCTGGACAGTGCACGCGGGCTGTCCGGCTGAACCGTATAAATGACATCGGCACGACGTGTCAACATACGCACACATGCTTCATATTGTTTGTCTGCCACCATACCGAGTATCATTGAAATACCACCCATTGGCAGCATACTGTCGAGTGTTTTGCACAATGCTGTCACACCATCGACGTTGTGTGCGCCATCGATCATAAGCAATGGCTCACGCTGAACGATCTCCTGACGGGCCGGCATGTACGCCTCGGAAAACCCTGTCAAAATTGCTTCGTCTGGGATATCCCAGCCTCTGCCTCGCAGAGCAGTCAGGACAGTATATGCGGTGGCGGCATTATATGCCTGATGCCTGCCGATCATACGCAGATGGAACACATGCTCCGCAATCATACATTCTGTACCCTCCAGCCCACAAACAATATGTTGCGGCTGTGGCGCACGGATATATGCGGCGTGCATATCATGACAGCGCTTTTTTAATATCTCATCTACCGACGGTTCCTGCGCCGGATAATTGACAAGTATCGAGTTCGATTTCACAATATAGCTTTTGTCTCCAGCGATTTCTTCCACTGTATTGCCGAGTACCGCCATATGATCCAGCGCTACATGTGCCATGACAGCAACTTCAGGACAATCTATGACATTGGTCGCATCGAAACGCCCGCCGAGCCCGACCTCCAACACAACAATATCACAATCCTGTTCGAGAAAATAGATCATTGCACATGCAGTTGTAAATTCAAACTCGCCGATGGACTCCCCTTCCGGCAACTGTAACTGCCGCTCGACTTGCAAAACACGCGACGCAATGCGACACAAGTCTTCGCGCGAGATAGAAACACCGTTCACACGCATTCGTTCACAAAAGTCAACAACAAACGGAGAAACGAACAGACCGGTTCGATAACCGGCCTGTTCCAAAACAGCCGCCGTCAACACAGCGATGCTGCCTTTTCCGTTGGTTCCTGCGATGTGAACAAACTTCAACTTGTTCTGTGGATTACCCAGTGCGGCGAGCAATGCACGGATGCGATCCAGACACGGTGTCCCACTGAACCGACCATGGGCATGGATCGCAGATAAAATCTGTTCATAATCGCTCATATGCTTCAGTCCAATGCAGTCAGGCTCTCGTCCAGCTTAGCAATCTGTTCTTTCAGCTTGGCTGCTTTGATACGTTCACCCTCAACAACCTGTTCAGGCGCCTTCTTCAAGAAGCCTGGGTTGCCCAGCTTTTTCTCGATGAAGGACAGATCTTTCTGTGCCTTTGCCTTTTCTTTGTTCAGACGCGCCTTTTCCTTCTCGAAATCGATCAGTTCATTCATTGGCATATACATCTGTACATCACCGGTGACAACCGATACCATCTTCGCCGCATCAACCGGTGCGGTATCAGCAATGCTCAGCGCACTGGAATATGCCAGCTTGAGGAAGCACGCCTCGCCATCCCGGAAAACAGATTGGCATGTTTCATTTTCCGTGACAACATAAACCTGTGCCTTTTTCGACGGCGGGACGTTCATCTCAGCACGGCGGTTTCGGATTGCGCGAATGCTCTCCATGAGAATTTCCATCTGCGCTTCCTCTGCCTGGAAGTGCAGTTCTTCCGAATACGTCGGCCACTGGGACAGCATGACTGTTTCGCCCTCATGTGGCAATGCCAGCCAAATGGTCTCAGTAATGAACGGCATAAATGGATGCAGCAACTGCATAGAACCGGACAGCACATAACACAGGATATTCTGGACGTTTTCACAGGTTTCCCTGTCCTCTTTATTCTGAAGGCGAGTCTTTGCGATCTCAATATACCAATCGCAGAAGACGTCCCAGATAAAATCATTCAGCTTCTGTGCCGCAATGCCCAGTTCATATTTATCGATATTGGTCGTGACATCCTGGACCAATGTGTTGTATTTAGACAAAATCCACTTGTCTTCCATCGTCAACGTTTTCGGAAGTACAACTTTGTCGATGGACAGATTCATTTGAATGAAACGGGATGCATTCCAGATCTTATTGCAGAAATTGCGGCTCGCCTCCACACGGTCCCTGGAATAACGCATGTCGTTGCCGGGTGAATTGCCGGTAGCGAGCGTGAACCGCAGTGCATCTGCGCCGTATTGGTCAATGACCTTCAACGGATCAATGCCATTGCCGAGCGATTTGGACATTTTTCTGCCCTTCTCGTCACGGACAAGACCATGAATATACACCGTTCGAAACGGTACCTGTTTCATATGCTCCATACCGGAGAAAATCATGCGGGCAACCCAGAAGAAAATGATATCATAGCCGGTAACCAACGTGTCCGTCGGATAAAAATACTCCAGTTCCCTGGTCTTTTCCGGCCATCCCAGCGTAGAGAATGGCCACAGCGCAGAGGAGAACCAGGTATCCAGGACGTCTTCTTCCTGACGGATCCGTGTACTGCCGCACTTGGGGCAGACCGTGACGTCTTCTTTGGAAACAACCATTTCACCGCAATCGTCACAGTAGTATGCCGGGATGCGATGACCCCACCACAACTGACGGGAAATACACCAGTCATGAACATTTTCCATCCAACGGATATAGGTCTTGCTAAAACGTTCCGGAACGAACTTGATTTCGCCTTCTTCGACAACACGGATGGCTTCCTTTGCCAGCGGCGCCATTTTGACAAACCACTGTGCCGAGGTCATCGGCTCAACGGTCGTACCGCAACGGTAACAAGTGCCGACATTGTGCGTATGATCTTCAATTTGAACCAGACGACCTTCTGCCTCCAAATCTGCCAAAACTGCCTTGCGGCATTCATAGCGATCCATCCCCTGATATTTACCGCCGTTTTCATTGACGGTTGCATCCTCATTGAACACCAGGATCTGTTCCAAATTGTGGCGCTGACCCATGTCGAAATCATTCGGGTCATGACATGGTGTCGTCTTTACACAGCCTGTACCAAACTCTTTATCGACATAATTATCGGCAAAAATCGGGATTTCACGACCAATAATCGGCAGAATTGCTTTTTTACCAATCAAGTGCTGATAGCGTTCATCATCCGGATTGACTGCAACACCAGTATCGCCCATAAAGGTTTCTGGACGGGTCGTTGCAACAACAATGCTCTCATCGGAATCCTGAATATCATATTTGATATACCACAGCTTGCCCGGCTGGGTTTCATATTCGACCTCTGCATCGGACAGCGCCGTAGCACAATGCGGACACCAGTTGATGATACGGCTGCCTTTGTAGATCAATCCTTTGTCATACAGGTTGACAAATACCTCTTTGACCGCCTTTGAGCAGCCTTCATCCATCGTGAAACGTTCCCGACGCCAATCACAGGATGAACCAAGCTTTTTAAGCTGCTGAATAATACGGTTCCCATACTGATCTTTCCAATCCCAAACGCGCTCAAGGAACTTCTCGCGACCGAGGTCATGGCGTGTGAGTCCTTCTTCTTCGCGCAAATTTTCCTCTACCTTAATCTGTGTTGCAATGCCTGCATGATCTGTGCCCGGCATCCACAGTGCAGAATATCCCTGCATACGCTTGGTGCGGATCAAAATATCCTGTAAGGTCTCATCGAACGCATGACCCATATGCAGTTGACCGGTGACGTTCGGAGGCGGAATCACAATGGTAAACGGTTTTTTGGTTTCATCTACTTCCGCGTTAAAATATCCCTTTTCTTCCCACGTTTTATATAACTTGTCCTCCGTGGCACTGGGATCATACGTTTTTGGCAATTCGTTGGTCACGAACATTGCCTCCTTCCTATAAATCAACTTGAAACAATAAAAAGTACCATAAAAAATGAAAAAACCTCCGTCCAGACTCGTCAGGACGAAGGAAAACTCCGTGGTACCACCTAAATTCGCACAAGAGAAATGTGCGCGCTCTATGCCAGGTAACGGGGGCAAATCGGAAACACCTACTGTCGGACTTGCATCCGGTTTTGGCACTTCAGCTCAGAAGCGACCTTCCATCCCCTGCCGCAGGAACTTACACCAACCGTTCCTTCTCTTTGCCAGCCACCCGGGAATGTACTCCTCTTCTTCAACGCCTTTCTTTTATTTAAGACCAGTATATTATAGTATCTTCGTGTATTGTTGTCAAGAATACACTTGATTTTTACCCGCTCATATGATATAAAATAGTAGTATATTCAATTGCAACGTGAAAAAAGCTAGGAACGGGAAGAGTAACCGACACCCTCTGCGGCATCAGAGAAGGACAGCCATCGGCTGAAAGCTGTCCGCCGGAATGGTACGGTGAAGTTCGCCCGGGAGCTCCGGTGTCCAAAAACACCGGCGGGAGATTCCCGTTACCAATCCCCAAGTGCCGGTTTGTATTGTCGTGATATGCCGGAATCCGGGTGGTACCGCGGAAGCATCGCTTGCCTTTCGTCCCTGTCTTCTCAAAAGTGGGGACGGAAGGTTTTTTTGTGCAATAAAATTCGCAAGGAGTTGTTTTAACACATGAAGGAGAAATTACAGTCTATCCGGGCGCTTGCCGAGCAGGCGATGTCCGCCAGCAAGGACGCCCGTGAACTTGACGCCATCCGTGTCAAGTACCTCGGTAAAAAGGGTGAGGTCACTGCGCTGATGAAAAACATGCGCAATCTGTCACCGGAAGAACGTCCGGCATTCGGTCAGCTCGTCAACGATCTGCGCGCATCGATTGAAGCCGGTCTGGCAGAAAACAAAGCCCGTCTGGAAGCCATTGCTCTGGAATCCAAGCTCAAAAGCGAAACCATTGACGTTACAATGCCGGGCGAGTCAGTCACAATCGGCACCAAGCATCCGATCAGCACCGTACTGGATGAGGTGAAAGATATTTTTATCGGCATGGGCTTCTCGATCGGCGAAGGTCCGGAAGTTGAAAAAGATTGGTATAACTTTGAAGCGCTGAATATCCCAAAAGATCACCCTGCACGTGATACACAGGATACCTTCTATATTTCTGACAATGTCGTTCTGCGTACACAGACTTCCCCGATCCAGATCCGGACAATGGAACACAAAAAACCACCGATCCGTATCATCGCACCCGGTCGTGTATTCCGTTCTGACGCTGTCGATGCAACCCATTCCCCGCTGTTCCATCAGATTGAAGGCCTGGTTGTAGACAAAGGAATCCGTATGTCCGACTTGAAGGGCATTCTGGAGATGTTTGCAAAGAAACTGTACGGTGACGATACGGTTGTCCGTTTTCGTCCACATCATTTCCCATTCACCGAACCGTCTGCGGAAATGGATATGCAGTGTTTCCAGTGCCATGGCGAAGGCTGTCCTTTGTGCAAGGGCGAAGGTTGGATTGAAATCCTTGGCTGCGGCATGGTCCATCCAAAGGTCCTTGAGGTCTGCGGTATTGATCCGGATGAATATTCCGGCTATGCCTTTGGCGTCGGTCTGGAGCGCATTGTTATGAGCCGCTACAAGATCAACGACATCCGTATGTTCTATGAAAATGATGTGCGTTTCCTGCACCAATTTTAAACAAATAGGAACGGATACTATACTGAACTTTGGAGGAATGAAATCATGAAGCTGCCAATGAGCTGGCTTTCCGAATTTGTAGATATGTCGGGCATCACCAATAAAGAATATGCGGATAAGATGACGATGTCCGGCTCGAAAGTCGAAGAAATTGATTACCTCGGCGAAGAATTCAAAAATGTTGTCACAGGTAAAATCTTATCCAATGAACCGCATCCGGATTCTGATCATCTGGTCATCTGTATGGTTGACGTCGGCAAAGAAGAGCCGATTCAAATTGTCACCGGCGCACCCAATGCACATGTGGGCAGCATTGTGCCGGTCGCCCTGCACAAATCCCAACTGCCAGGCGGCGTGAAGATCACCAAGGGCAAACTGCGCGGCGTCCCTTCTAATGGAATGATGTGTTCCCATGAAGAATTGGGTCTTACGCTCAACGAACTCCCCTATGGCGATCCAAATGGTCTGCTGCTTATGCCTGAAAATACCCCGGTCGGTGAAGATATCCGCAAGGTCATCGGTTTGGATGAATATGTCGCCGATTTTGAAATCACGTCCAATCGTCCGGATTGCCTGAGCATCATCGGTCTGGCACGTGAAACAGCGGCTACATTTCATCGCCCACTCAAACTGCATGAACCAGTTGTCAACGGCTGCGGCGGTAACATCAATGATAACCTCTCCATTCAAGTCGATGTTCCTGACCTGTGCCCACGCTATACCGCACGTCTGGTGAAAAATATTAAAATCGAACCGTCTCCGGCATGGATGCGCGAACGCCTGCATGCTGCCGGCGTCCGTCCAATTAACAACATTGTCGATATCACAAACTATGTTATGTTGGAATATGGTCAGCCGATGCACGCCTTTGACTATGCCTGCCTGAAAGACAGCAAAATTATCGTTCGTCGTCCGAAAGATGGTGAATTTATTCAGACCCTGGATGGACAGAATCATTCTCTTGACAATGACATGATCTGCATCGCAGATGGAACCACTGCCACCGCAGTTGCAGGCGTAATGGGCGGCTATGAAAGCGAAATTACAGAACATACCAACACGGTTGTCTTTGAATCTGCAAACTTCCACGGCGCAACCGTCCGCATTACCGCGAAAAAGCTGGGTATGCGCACAGAGGCATCCGGTCGCTTTGAAAAAGGTCTTGATCCGCGCATGACACTCGATGCAGTCAATCGCGCATGCGAACTGGTTGAGATGCTGGGTGCAGGCGAAGTCGTCGATGGCGTCATCGACGTCGATGCGACCAGCGATGCACACAAACGCCTGCCGCTGGAATGCGGCAAAATGAACGCATTGCTCGGTATTGATTTATCCCGTGAAGAAATTGTCCATTATCTGGAGCGTCTGGGCTTTGTCATCGAAGGTGAAGAAGTTGTGGTTCCGTTCTACCGCACGGATATCGACCGCATGTGTGATCTTGCAGAAGAAGTTGCCCGCATGTACGGCTATGATAACATCCCTACCACACTGTTCGGCGGTGAGTCTGTACTGGGTGCATTGACGCCAAAACAGAACTTTGAAAAGAACATTGGTATTTTGACACGCGCCTGCGGTTTTGACGAAGCGTTGAACTTCTCATTCGGCAGTCCGAAAATGTATGACAGCATTGGTCTGCCGGAGGACAGTGAAAAGCGCAAATCTGTTAAAATTCTCAATCCGCTTGGCGAGGAATTCAGTGTTATGCGCACCACTTCCCTGCCGTCTATGTTGGATTGCCTGATGCACAATTTCAATTACCGCAATGAGACCGCAAGCCTGTATGAAATTGCAACCATTTATCTGCCGGCATTCAAAGATGGCGAAATCGATGCAGATACCCTGCCACAGGAACCGCATATTCTGACGCTTGGTTCTTATGGCCGTCTTTCTTTCTTCCAGTTCAAAGGCGTGATTGAACGCATCTTACATGACACTGGCGTAAAAGATGTATCGTTTGAGCCGGTCACAGACAATCCATCCTATCATCCAGGACGCTGTGCAAGAGTACTTTCCGGCGAAATCGAACTCGGCGTATTTGGCACCATTCATCCGGTTGTTGCAAAGAATTATGGCGCTGGTAACAGCGAGGTATTGGCTGCTGAGTTGAATCTCGATATCATGTTTGGCTGTATCAGCTCAGATAAGATCTATCAGCCTCTGCCGAAATATCCGGCTTCTACGCGCGATATTGCCGTTTTGTGTGATGAGAATGTTCCGGTTGCTCATATGGAGAAGGCAATTTCCAAGGCAGTCGGCAACATTCTGGAAGCAGTTTCCCTGTTCGATGTATATAAAGGCGATCAGGTCCCCGAGGGTAAAAAGAGTGTTGCCTATTCCCTCAGACTGCGCCGCAGTGACCGCACATTGACAGATGAAGAGTGCGATAGCGCAATGAAACAAGCCATCGCGGCACTCGAGACAAAGTTCAATGCGAAACTTCGCAAGTAACAAACACTGAGCTCTTTACAAATTGAAATTTCTGTATTATTATGAAAGTACGTTGAAAGGAGGGCCCGCAATGCTTGACGGAACCAGACAGTTCAGTATGAAAGAAGAAAGTGACAAAGAAATGAAGCGTGTGCTTCAGACGGTGTATGATGCTCTTAAAGAAAAGGGCTATAATCCGATCAACCAGATCGTTGGTTATTTGCTCTCGGAAGATCCGACGTATATCACCAACTATAACAATGCACGCAGCTTGATCCGCAAGATCGACCGCGATGAATTGATGCAGGAATTAATTTCCAATTATCTCGATCTGTAATACACAACCTCTCACAGGGCGTCTTCGGACGCCCTGTGTTTTTGTAGCCAATCATTCGATAAAGTTATCCAAAAGTGTTACGAAAGTGTTTCTAAATTGTTGCTGTATTGTGTTTGCCATATCATGTAAACAGTGGTATGATGAATACAACGAAATAGCTATTAAATTACGAAAATGCGCAAAAAACCGATCAATCCCGGGAGAGATTACCTGCTTAAACAGAAGGAGGTTGTCTGACATGCTGCGTACGAAAATGATGAAACTAGCAGCTATCGCTGCGGTTTCAGCTGTGTTTGTCTGCACAAGTGCATTTGCCGCCGATGTTGTTTCTATCACCGATGTAAATGTCCGCTCCGGTCCTGATAATGCCTGCGCTGTTGTTGCAGTTATGAAAAAGGGCGCCTCTGCGGAAAAGCTGGGAAAGAGCGGCAACTGGATTAAGGTAAAGTTCAATGAAAAGACCGGTTATGTATACGGGCGATATTTAAAGGACGACTTGGTTGACACTGAAGATACAACGAAAAAGACCGTATCTGTCACAGCATCTTCGTTGCGTGTTCGTTCCGGTCCGGGAACAAAATACAATACCATCGGGTATTTGAAAAAAGATAGCGAGGCAGTTGTTGTCGATACGTCCGGCACATGGTATAAAATCGAATACAACGGCAAATATGGTTACATCAGCAGCAAATATACAAAAGATGTGACCAAGACCGTGGAGGTCACCGCATCCTCGCTAAATGTCCGTTCTGGTCCCAGCACAAAGTATAAATCGATCGGTATCCTCAAAAAAGGCAAGACTGTAACCGTAGTGGCTGATATGAAGGACTGGTATAAGATCGAATATAAGGACGGCTATGGCTATATCAGCAAGAAATATGCCAGAGAGGTTGCGTCTGAAAAACCTTCCGCAGGTAAAACCGTTACCGTCACTACCGATTTGTATGTTCGTTCTGGTCCGGGTAAAGAATACAAAACCATCGGCACTCTGAAAAAGGGAAAAACCGTGGAAACCTTCGACAAAAAGAACGGATGGTATCAGATCAAATTCAACGGAAAGACTGGCTATATTAGCGCAAAATACACCAAATAACTCTATATAACCTCCCAATATGGTAAAACACTTCGGCGTGAAACCCCAATATCCTGGGGTTTCACGCTTTTTTCTTTGCAAAACAGTAACAAAATATTTGACAGCCCAGCATTCATATGCTATACTGAAGAAAATGTAACCGTATTGTAATGTTATATGAGGCGTTTTGTAACCTCAGTGTGCGGTAGATGTGCTTGTCCCCAGTTTGACATGAAATCTCTTACGTGGTATACTAACGCTATTGCGTGTGAAATGAATTTATTTTGTAAAGGAGATTACCTTATGTCAGCTACTTCTAAAAAAAATGCGGATGACGGCATCCTCACATACAAAGGTCACCCTCTGATGAGACATGACAATATCATTTATTACGGCAGCATGAGCGACCGCTATATCATTATGATGCAAATTCTTGAAACCAAAATGGTCAAGGATCTTGAGGTTGCAACACGCGTTTCCGTTCAACTGCAACAAACATCACCTAGCGTCCGTCCAAAAGACAGAATTGTCAAAAAAACTGAAAAAGATGGGCTTTATACAGCACTCGATATCGCTGTAATCTGGCTCAACAGGGCGCTATCGGCCAAATAATTTTAGAAAAATCAGGAGGACTCCTAACCATGATAAGTTCAAAGAAGATGAAATTTGCCGTAACAACCGCAGCAGCCACTGCTGTTGTATGCACAGGCGCATTGGCTGCAAGCGTAACGTCTACAACAGATGTAAATGTTCGTTCCGGTCCAGGTAACTCATATTCTGTGCTTACCGTAATGAAAAAGGGAACGACTACTTCCCGTCTTGGCACATCTGGTAATTGGGCAAAGGTCAAAGTAAATGGTAAAACTGGTTATGTCTATACCAAGTATCTGACCAACGGCAGTTCATCTTCTTCGACAACCCCGACTTCTTCGACATCTAAAACGGTTTATGTCACTGCCTCTGCCCTGAATGTTCGCTCCGGTCCAAGCACATCTTATAGCGTAATCGGCGGTCTGAACAAGGGCAATTCCGCTTCGGTTGTCGGCACATCTGGCAGTTGGTATAAAATCAAGTATGGCAGCGGTTATGGCTATATCAGCAGCCAATACACGTCTTCTTCTTCCTCTGACTCTGGTTCATCCGGCTCGACCACGTCTTCCAAGACGATGTATTGTACGGTTTCCGGTCTGAATGTCCGTTCCGGCAAGGGTACTGCATATGCTTCCAAGGGCACGCTCTCGTATGGTCAATCTGTAACCGTAGTAGATAGCTCGAGCTATTGGTACAAGATCAAGTATGGCAGCGGTTATGGTTATGTCGGTTCCAAGTACCTGTCCTCTTCTAAGCCGTCGGGTAGTTCCTCAACACCTGTCTCCGCTCCATCCAACAAGACCAAAACGATGTACTGCACCGTTTCCGGTTTGAATGTCCGCAGCGGCGCTGGTACTTCATACGCTTCCAAAGGTACTCTTTCTTACGGTCAGCAGGTCAGTGTCGTCAACACCTCCAGCTACTGGTACAAAATTAAGTACGGCAGCGGTTATGGTTATGTCGGCTCCAGTTATCTGTCTTCTACCAAACCGTCCAGCGGCGGCAGCGTCTCGGATACAACTCCGGACACCGGCAGCTCATCTGGTTCCAGCATTGTTTCGTATGCTAAGAGCTTCCTCGGTTGCTCCTATGTATATGGCGCATCTGGTCCCAGCTCCTTTGACTGCTCTGGCTTTACACAGTATGTGTACAAGCACTTTGGTAAGTCGATTCCGCGTTCTTCTTCTGCACAGTATTCCAGCTGCACAAAGATCTCCAAGTCCAGCCTGCAACCGGGCGATCTGGTATTCTTCACCAGCGGCGGCAGCGGTGTCGGTCATGTAGCAATTTACATGGGCAATGGTCAGATTATTCATGCGGCAAACTCCCGCAGAGGTGTTTGCACGGACAGCCTGAACAGCAGCTATTATTCTTCTCATTACGTTGGCGCAGGTCGTTATTGATTTACATAACAACAAACCCGACTGGTTTCCCAGTCGGGTTTCTTTATGCGCTCTTCCCTGTGACCGTCAGTGTACCGTCTACAGATGTAACGGATTCAATTTCGCTGAACTTTCCGGATACATGTCGGTTAATGTGGTTTTCCAACAGGTCCAATGCATCTGTACCAATCACGGATTCAGGGATTTCCATCGAAGAAACTTTCAGGCTCTTGAGGGAAACTTCAATCGCACCGTTATTCGCACGCATACCCAGCTCCAACTGAAGCGGCAGGCTGTCCGGTAGCAAATCCAACACAGACAGATACGCAGAAGAAATGCTATCGGTCTGCTTTTCCAATTGTGCGGCAGCCTCGGATTTGTTCACCGTACCTGACAATACCACAACTCCATTTTCTTGTATCTGTGCGGACAAACCAGATATCCCCAACTGTCCTTGCAGCATCTCCTCTACAGCGGAAAGAAAAACCTCTTCTCCAAGTACAAGCTCGACAATTTCTCCGTTGCCAGTTTCCGATTTTTCAACTGCATGTTCCTGTATGTCTGTGAGGCCAGGATCGTGTTCCGGCAATGTCCTTCCTGCATACAATCTACTGAAAATTGCTACGCCGATTGTCGCACAAGTTGCGACAATCAGAATGACACCAAATTTTTTTGCTCCACTCAAATCTGCACCACCCCATTCCCTGTGAACAGCGTATGCATTTGTGTAAAAAATATGCATAATAAAACAGCTCCACCGGATAAAATCAACCCGGTGGAGCTGCTGTATGATTGGATTATTGCTTTGTTTCTGTCTGCCAAACTTCCTGAAGTGAAGTTGCAAGTCCTGCAAGTCCCTGGATTTCAGACGGAATGATGATCTTCGTGGCTTTGCCATCGGCAGCTTTTGCAAAAGCTTCCAATGCCTTCAGACGGATGACCTGGTCATTCGGCGCCGCTTTGTTCAAAAGTTCAAGCGAATCTGCCAATGCCTTCTGTACCGTCATCAATGCCTCAGCCTGACCCTGTGCTTCCTTGATCTGTGCCTCTCGCTTTGCATCGGCACGCAATACCATGGACTCCTTATCACCTTGTGCAACAAGGATTGCAGACTGCTTTTGACCCTCTGCGACGAGGATCGCCTCACGACGTTCACGTTCTGCCTTCATCTGCTTCTCCATCGACTCCTGAATTGCTTTCGGAGGAATGATGTTTTTCAATTCAACTCGATTGACCTTAATGCCCCATGCATCAGTTGCTTCATCCAGAATGGTACGCATCTTGGTATTGATGACATCACGAGAAGTTAACGTTTCATCCAGTTCCAGATCACCAATAATATTTCTCAACGTTGTCGCAGTTAGATTTTCAATTGCCGCCATCGGATTTTCCACGCCATAAGTGAACAATTTCGGATCCGTAATCTGAAAATAAACAACCGTATCGATCTGCATCGTGACGTTATCTTTTGTGATAACTGGTTGCGGCTCGAAATCGACAACCTGTTCTTTCAACGTAATTTTGCGCGCAATTTTTTCAATCAGCGGGATTTTGAAATGCAGACCAGTCTGCCATGTGCCCTGATAGGAACCAAGACGTTCAATGGTGTAGGCTTTTGCCTGCGGGACAATTTTAATATTGCAAACCAGTACGATGAGTACAATGAGCGCCAACAAAATCAATACATATATCACGATTCATTTCCTCCATTTCGTTCACAGCGTTCTACCATTGCCTTTACACCGGATATCTCCCGCACGACAACAGTTTCTCCCTCTGCAATCTTTTCATTGTCGATACTCCTGGCAGACCAGATCTGTCCCATCAGACGGATCTGCCCCGTCCCGTTCTGATTGTCAATTTCCTGTATCACAATCGCTTTCTGCTCTAAAATGCGATCCGCATTGGTTTTATCCTGCCTTGGACGCAAAACCCCGCGCAACAACGGGCGAAGCAACAGCAACAGTGCGAACGACAAAACAAGGAAAACTCCGAGCTGTGCAACCCAGCTCAAGCCGACATTGGCCACAAGCAAGGCGCCAATCGAACCGGCAGCAAACCAGATTGTGACAAGCTGTGTTGTCACTGCTTCAATAATCAGGCAGGCAATCAGCACGATCAGCCAGAAATACACATAAGATATACTTGAAATCCACATCACATCGTTCCACCTTCTTTCTTTATTTACTATATCACATCTATATGGCAATGTACACAACAATTGCGTAACAAAAAAACGGCAGAATGGTAAAATATATGAAAAAACCCGGTTGCATGATGCAACCGGGTTTTGAAATTGGATTGATATACTTGGAATTAGTACATGCCACCCATATCCGGAGCGGCCGGAGCAGCAGCCGGAGCTGGCTCCTTGATATCGGTAACGATGGACTCTGTGGTCAGCACGGTAGCAGCAACAGAAGCTGCATTCTGCAGAGCAGAACGATTTACCTTTGTCGGATCGACAATACCGGACTCGATCATGTCACAATACGTCTCGGTGTATGCGTCAAATCCATAGCCGATCTTGCCGGACTCGCGGATCTTCTCCAAAACAACTGCGCCATCGATACCTGCATTTGCAGCAATCTGCTTGATCGGAGCCTGCAGAGCCTTTGCAACGATGTTAACACCTGTCTTTTCGTCGCCTTCAACGTCCTCAGCAGCAGCGGAAACAGCTGCAACAGCATTGACATAAGCAACGCCGCCGCCAGCAACAATGCCTTCTTCAACTGCAGCGCGGGTAGCATTCAACGCGTCTTCAACGCGCAGTTTCTTTTCCTTCATCTCGGTCTCAGTTGCAGCGCCAACCTTAATGACGGCAACACCGCCAGCCAATTTTGCCAGTCTCTCCTGCAACTTCTCACGGTCGAAATCAGAGGTAGTCATCTCGATGGCGTGACGGATGTTTGCAACGCGGGCAGCAATTTCATCCGATGCACCAGCACCATCAACAATGACCGTGCCTTCCTTGTTGACTTTGACCTGACGCGCACGACCGAGCATATCCAGTGTAGCGTCCTTCAATTCGAGACCAATCTCTTCAGAGATCACCTCACCGCCAGTCAGAACAGCGATATCCTTCAGCATTTCCTTACGACGATCACCGAAGCCCGGAGCCTTGACCGCAACACAGGTGAATGTGCCGCGCAGCTTGTTCAGCAGCAGCGTAGACAGTGCTTCACCTTCCAGATCCTCTGCAATGATGAGCAGCTTCTTACCACTCTTGACAATCTGCTCCAGCAGCGGCAACAGATCCTGAATGTTCGAAATCTTCTTATCAGTGATCAGGATAACAGCATCATCCAGAACGGCTTCCATCTTGTCAGTATCCGTTACCATGTACGGTGTAATGTAACCGCGGTCAAACTGCATACCTTCTACGATTTCAGAATACGTTTCAGCCGTCTTGGACTCCTCAACCGTGATAACGCCGTCAGCGGAAACCTTCTCCATTGCCTCGGCAATCAGTTCACCGATTGTTTCATCACCGGACGAGATTGCTGCAACACGTGCGATATCGCTGGTACCCTTAACCTTCTCCGAATTGCCCTTAATTGCGTCGATGGCAGCAGCAACACCCTTGGAGATGCCCTTGCGCATAATCATTGGATTTGCACCTGCTGCAACATTCTTCATGCCTTCCGTGATGATAGCCTGTGCCAGAACGGTGGCAGTTGTAGTACCGTCGCCTGCCAGGTCATTGGTCTTGGTTGCAACTTCCTTAACGAGCTGTGCGCCCATGTTTTCAAACGGGTCGTCCAATTCAATGTCTTTTGCGATGGTAACGCCATCGTTGGTAATCAGCGGGGTACCATACTTTTTATCGAGAACAACATTGCGGCCCTTCGGACCCAACGTTACCTTAACTGTATCAGCCAACTGGTCTACGCCACGACCCAGTGCACGGCGAGCTTCCTCGCCGAAAAGAATCTGCTTTGCCATGATAAAATAGCCTCCTAAATAATGGGTAATAAATGCTTACACTTACTCGACAACTGCCAGGATATCGTTCTGACGGACAACAATCAGTTCCTCGCCATCTATCTTGACTTCAGTGCCGGAATACTTGCTGGTGATTACCTTATCGCCAACCTTAACCTGCATAACAATTTCCTTGCCGTCAACAACGCCGCCAGGACCAACAGCCAGAACTTCTGCTACCTGCGGCTTTTCCTTTGCGGAGCCGGCGAGAATGATACCGCTCTTGGTGGTTTCTTCTGCTTCGGTCATCTTAATGACAACACGGTCAGATAAAGGCTTGAGCTTCATAATAAAAATCCTCCTAAGATGATTAAAATAACTTTTTCAATGTTAGCACTCGATCAACCGGAGTGCTAACGTATATTATATTATATCATTTACCCCGAATACGCAAGAGTTTTTTTCCGATTTTTCCAATATTTTTGTAAACAATTTATGAATGACCTTCAAACCGCTTGTTTGAATGATTATTGCGGTTTTTCTGAACTTTTTTCGTGTTATTCTTTGTATTCGCAGTTCTGCGGAATGGTTTGCGCTTGTCAGGCGTCTGATAATACATAAACAGATTGCAGCGCAGCATTCCATTATACAGTTTTCTTTTTTTATCCGCTTTTACCCCAAAAAACTCCTCAAATTTCTCGTCAGAACTGATAATATACTGCTTCATTGGCGAACGAGAGGCAACTGTGCCAAAATTTCTCAACAGCTTGCGCGCGGAAACGATATCCATCATACGTTCACCATACGGCGGATTGCAAATCAAAGTGCCTTCTCTGTTCAAACGCAGTTTGCAGGCATCCTGTGTTTCAAAATGCACTGTATGGGAAACCCCCGCCTTGTTCGCGTTTTCCGCAGCCAACTTCACACAGGTCGGATCGATATCACTGCCACAGATTTCATAGCTGCGATTGCGGTACATGACATCCAATGCCTGTTCTCTTCCCTGTCTCCACAGTTCAGGATCAATGAATGCCCATTTTTCTGCATCAAATGAACGGGCAAGCCCAGGTGCACGGTTCATGGCAATCATAGCAGCTTCAATCGGAATCGTTCCCGATCCGCAAAATGGATCGAGAAATTCCCCGCGTCCGCGATAGCGTGAGAGATGCACCATCGCTGCCGCGAGTGTCTCGCGCAGCGGCGCATCATTTGCATTGGCGCGATAGCCGCGCTTGTGCAGTCCCGCCCCTGAAGTATCCAGATACAATGTCGCTATATTATTCATAATGGAAAACTGTACCTGACAACGTGCACCTGTCTCCTCAAACCAGTTGATACCATATGATTCTGATAGGCTTTTGACAATGGCTTTTTTTACAATGCTCTGGCAATCTGGAATGCTGTGCAAATCAGAATTGAGTGAATAGCCTTTCACCGGGAATGCACAATCTTTTTCGATATAATCCAGCCAGGGAAGCTCATAAACACCTTCAAACAACTCTTCAAATGTGTGCGCTGGGAATTCGCCTACCCGGATCAGCACACGCTCGGCACAGCGCAGCCATAGATTCGCCCATATCAGTGT
The DNA here is from genome assembly GCA_944384655.1 of uncultured Butyricicoccus sp. GTDB lineage: Bacteria > Bacillota > Clostridia > Oscillospirales > Butyricicoccaceae > Butyricicoccus_A. The sequence continues at coordinate 21,074 of CALWUF010000046.1, forward strand.
GCGCTCATCACCGGAAAAAAATACCCGTCCATTTTCGACACGAACATCTGTCAATCCACCGCCATGCCGCAACTCATCCCCAACAATTCCTTCCAGCCCGAATAACGTCGGACAGCAAAATTCATATTCCATAAATAAAAAATCCTTCCCTATTGCTGTAAACGTGCAACGTATGTTTCATTGTACTATACTTTCACCAGTCAGACAAGTGGCTTTGACACGATCTGTCGTGTTTCACTTTGCATTTCCGTCTGTTTGTGTTATACTGACTATATTACTGAATGATTCGAGGTGTTGGCATGATCCGTTACGGCTTTATCCGTACCAAAGATGAAATCAAATTCCTGATCCTGACTTGTATGACCTATCTGCCGTTCCCGGTATCTTACGACGCTATTGTAGATATCTGTACATGGTGTGACGATGGATTTGGTTATTTCGAGCTGTCCGAAGCTTTTTCCGAGCTTCAACATTCCAACCATGTAGAAAAAATAGAAAACAATGGGGAAGAACTGTTCGCTATCACGAAAAAAGGTCGTGAAACGGCAACTGCCTTCCAGAACCGCCTGCCCTACACTGTGCGCGAAGCCGCAGAACTTTCCGCTCTGCGCGTCATACGAAAAATCCGCCGCGATGCACAGGTCTCCGTTACCACAGAGCAAAACGGCGAAACCGATTTTGTTGTCCAAATGACGATGCAGGATGTATTTTCCATCCGCATGAATGTGGTCAGCTTACAACAAGCTGCATTCCTCGAACAAAATTTCAAAAAACATGCGGAGGAAATGTATCAACAGTTGTTATCCACGCTCACACACAATTACGAACAATAGCAGAACAAGGCGGACGATATACCGCCTTTTTTGCTGCCAGAAAAAAGATATAGATTGGAACGATTGAACATGTCAAAAAAAACCAAAGGTATTTTATTTATCATTCTATCCGCATTTTGCTTTGCGCTGATGAATCTGTTTGTGCGGTTGTCCGGTGATCTGCCGTCAATGCAAAAGAGCTTTTTCCGCAATGCAGTGGCATTTGTATTTGCACTGATTGTATTGCTGCGTTCGGAGGAAAAATTCCAGTTCAATCATAAAAATCTGCCACAGTTGATGATGCGCGCTGCATTCGGCACCGTTGGCATTTTGTGTAACTACTATGCGGTGGATCATTTGGTGCTGTCAGATGCATCCATGCTCAACAAACTGTCACCATTTTTTGCGGTCATTATTTCCTATTTCTACCTGAAAGAGAAGGTCACACCATTTCAGATCTCAGCGGTTATCATCGCTTTTCTCGGTGCACTGTGTATCATTAAACCGGGGTTCTCGTCTCTCACAACAGGGCCTGCTCTACTCGGCGCATTGGGCGGGCTGGGCGCAGGCGCAGCATATACCATGGTCCGCAAGCTCAGTCTGAATGGTGAGCGCGGACCATTCATCGTCTTTTTCTTCTCAGCGTTTTCAAGCATCGTCTGCCTGCCATATCTGTTGTTTTCCTATGTTCCCATGACTCTGCAACAGATTGCGCTCCTGCTCCTCGCCGGTCTGGCGGCTGCCGGCGGACAGTTCTCCATCACAGCGGCCTATGCCAACGCACCCGCGCGTGAAATCTCAGTCTTTGATTATTCTCAGATTATCTTTGCCGCATTGTTGGGTTTCGTCTTTTTGGATCAGCTTCCCGATATCCTCAGCATCATCGGATACATCATCATTTGCAGCACTTCAATTGCAATGTTTTTTTACAATCAAAAACACTGACACACAAAAGCAGCCCCGCAGCCGTAACCGGCTGCGGGGCTGCTACATACCCTGTTTTTATTTCTCACGTATATCGATAAACTGTCAATTGCTCTCAATGAGACCGTAGCCGCCTGCCGCTCTCTTATAGATTACAGCGGGCACATCGTCAGATTCCGCATTCTTGAAGAAGAAGAACTGGTGTCCCAGCAGGTTCATCTGAAGAATTGCTTCTTCCACCGTCATCGGAGTGACATCGAAGCGCTTGCGGCGAATGACATCGTACGTATCTTCAACATAATCGGCTAAGCTCGCATCATTTGCAGCAGCCTTGTCAAATGCGCCTTCGCGCAGCTTCTTTTCCAGACGGGTCTTATTTCTGCGGATCTGCTTCTCGATGCTACGGACCATCCCATCCACAGAAGCAAACATGTCGGTTGTGGTTTCCTCCGCACGGAAAACCATTCCGCTGTGTCTGACGGTGACTTCCGCCGTCTGTCTGCCCTTCAACTCACTGAAAGTAATTGTTGCAGAGGTATCTTTGTGGAAATAGCGATCCAGCTTCGTTACTTTTTTAATGGCATAAGCTCGAAGTTCTTCGCTAATCTGCATTTTTCTTTCAACGATGGTGATCTTCATAACATCAGCTCCTTATGGTCAATGCGACCCAGTTTCCAATATTCAATTGTACGGAAATGCGTCCCGGCAACCACCGGCAAATGTATCGTATGAATCACGAAAAATATACGCTTTCTTTTGTTACTTTAAGTATACCACAGATTAGAAAACCTGTCTCATGGCAAATTCAGTCAAATTTAACCACCAGACAGGTTGTGTAAAAAATATCTTTACTTATCTCTGATTTTCGTGAAATTTCTTCAAATCTCAGATTGTTCCATCCGCATGGCGGGTCACATGGCAGCCAATATTGACCACACATGGCAAACCGGCAATATGCGTGGGAAATGGTTCAATGGCAGCCATAAGTGCAGTGACTGTGCCGCCCAACCCCTGCGGACCGATGCCAAGAGCATTGACCCGCTGAATGATTTCTTTTTCCATCCCGGCATAGAACGGGTTCTCATGAAACTGTCCCACCGTGCGCATCAATGCACGCTTTGCCAGATATGCGGCTTTATCTGACGTACCGCCGAGACCGACGCCGATGACAATCGGCGGGCACGGATTGGAGCCGGCACGGTCGCAACACGCAACAATAAAATTGATAATGTCTTCACGAGTAGCCGCCGGAGTGAACATCTTCATCGCACTCATATTCTCGCTGCCGAAGCCCTTGGGTGCAACCGTGATGTGAATCTGATCACCTGCAACCATACGCGTGTATAGGATTGCCGGTGTATTGTCATTGGTATTGACGCGGTCAAGCGGATCGCGCACGACAGACAGACGAAGATACCCATCAAGATACCCCTGGCGCACACCTTCATCCACAGCATCCTCCAATAGACCGCCAGTGATATGGACGTCCTGTCCAACCTCAACAAACACAACTGCCATACCGCAGTCCTGACAAATTGGAACCTCATTTTTACAGGCAATATCACAGTTTTCGATCATTTTTCCAAAAATTGTCTTACCGAGCGGAGACTTTTCTTCTTTCTGCCCATCCAGATAAGACTGGCGCATATCCTGTGGTAAGATATAGTTTGCCTTCATACACAACTCGCGGACGAGCGCGGTGATTTCCTTTGCTTCGATGGTTCTCATATCGTACAATCCTCCTGCTTGATTTGGGTTCCGTTGATAAATACACCAATGACTTTGGTGCGATAATCCAATGGATCGCCGCTGGTAATCAAAATATCTGCATCTTTTCCAGGTTGCAGCGAACCAACACGGTGATCGATCCCGGCAATCCGGGCGGGAATCAACGTGATGGCACGCAGCGCGTCCATTGGCTCCATGCCAGCCTGCACTGCGGCAACTGCACAGCGCATCAAATGCTTGAGCGGTGTTTCCGGATGATCCGTACTGATAGATGTCAAAATACCAGCACGCGTCAGCAATGCGGGAGACTGTTCTGTCAAATGCCGCAGTTCCGGCTTGGAACGATCGGTCAAAAATGGACCTGAACAGATCGGTACGCCTTCCTCTGCCAGAATATCCGAAACCAAATGCGCTTCTGTGCCGTGCAGAAGTACCGCACGCAGTGAAAATTCCTTTGCAATACGCAATGCGGTGAACATATCATCCGTGCGGTGCGCATGGAAATGTGCTTGACAGCTTCCATCAAGTACAGGCAACAACGCTTCCAACTTTGCATCATATTCCGGCGCATCGGCGGGATCTTCCGCACGTTTTTTCTGTGCAGCATATTCCTGTGCCTTGTGCAGTGTCTCACGAATGAGCGCCGCTGTTGCCATACGTGTAACCGGCGCCTCATCTTTATCATTATAACACGATTTGGGATTTTCCCCCAGTGCAAATTTCATAGCACAAGGCGCTTTGACAATCATATCATCAATGCGGCGGCCATCGGTTTTAATGGCAGCAGCCTGTCCGGCAATGGGGTTGCAACTGCCGGGAGAAACCACGCAACAGGTCACGCCTGCGGCACGCGCTTCTGCAAAACTGCGCTCCATCGGATTGATGCCATCAATCACTCGCATCTGTGGTGTGACAGGATCTGTATCTTCATTCCCGTCTTCCCCCTCAAAGCCTATGGAATCCTCAAACAACCCCAAGTGGGTGTGCGCATCGACCAAACCGGGCATAATCCAACCGCCATACGCGTCAAAGTATTCTCCGGCGGGCAAATTTTCCATCGACCCAATTGCGGTAATTTTTCCATTTTCAAACGAAATAAAACCATTTTCGATTATTTCCCCTTGCATGGGAACAATTTTTCCGTTGCAGATAATCATAACTGCTCCTTGTGCTGCAAAAAATTTAATTGACATTTGTTGGAAAATATGATACGATAACCACGGTGGCAGGGTACCTGCCATCCATGCACCGTTCATATCTTTATCCCCACAATCCATTTTACCCTTCGGTTTTCCGAAGGGTGTTTTTTTGCTTGCAGGAAAAATGCCGCCGAAACGATCGGGCGGCATTTCAAGTTCCATTTATTTGCGGCGGCGCGCACCGGTCTTTTTATCGCGGTTGTGACGGATATCAGCCATACGGCTCTCGCTATCCTGCATAAAGTGTTTCAACTTATCCTCGAACGAAACCGGCACATCCTTCGCCGGCTGACGCGAGGCATAACCTCCGCCGGAGGAGGGACGCTTATATTGCTTCCCGCTGTTTGAACGCGGTGCATAATTTCCATTTCCCGCCGTAGCGTTGCGACCGGTCGGGCGGGACTCCGTATTGGTACACGGCTGTGCTTTTTTAATGGACAGATTGACGCGACCGGTGTCATCAATTGCAATGATCTTGACCTTGACCTCCTGACCCTCTGTCAGATGATCGCGGATATTGTTCACATATGACTGATCTACTTCAGAAATATGTACCAATCCCGTCTTGCCCTCCGGCAAGGAAACAAATGCGCCAAATTTTGTAATTCCGGTCACTTTTCCGGAAATGATTTCTCCTACGGCCAACTCCATACCTTTTTGATTTTTCCTCCATGAATGTGGTTACTGCTCCGAACTGTCAATAAACGTGCGCTCGCCGGGAGATGCGTAACCCAGCACATCACGCGCAATTTTAGCGATTGCTTCGTCCGTAATGCCCTCATCCAGCGATTCTCTCAGCTCTTCATTTGCAAGTTCCTTATGCTTG
>CALWUF010000047.1 GCA_944384655.1 uncultured Butyricicoccus sp.
TCCATCATACTCGTCATAGTCAAATAAAACGCCTTGCACTTGATTGTACTGCTCTTCCAGTTCAGTCATACCATCCGATGATTGTTCTGTAAAATATGTATATGCCTTTTTATATGCCTCTGCCGGCACACCGTCTTCCAACTCCCATGTATATAACAATACCGCGTTTAACAATAGAAAAAACGCGGTAACTGCCCAAATCATTGGTGAACAGAAAAACTTGACACATTCATTTTGAAATGTCCGCATCTTGCTCACCTCCATCTTCAAAATAATACATATACACGTCTTCGAGTGTTGCAACAGATGTTTTACCGATCTGTTGCCCCAAATGGATTGGAGAATCTTTTGCTATCACATGCCCATCCTTCATCAAAATAATCTCACTGGCAATTTTTTCGATGTCAGACACAACATGTGTCGCCAGTATAACAATTTTTTCCTGTGCAATGTTTGCAATCATCGTGCGGATGCGGATGCGTTCCTGTGGATCGAGCCCCGCAGTCGGTTCATCCAGGATCAAAATTTCAGGGTCGTTCAAAACCGCCTGGGCAATGAGCAATCGCTGCTTCATGCCTCCTGAATATGCTCCGATTCTTTTTCCCATATGTTCCTTCATGTTTACCATATTCACACAATGTTCAATCGCCTGTGCTGTTTCGCTTCGTTTTATCCCCTTTAATGCCGCCATATATGTGAGGAATCGATAACCCGTAAATTGAGAATACAACCCTTGCTGCTGCGGCATGTAACCCAAAACATTGCGGAAAAACGTCTTGCCGCCAAGAATGTCCTTTCCATTGTACGTGATTGAGCCGGAATCCGGCATATGATTGCCGACAATAATATTCATCAGTGTGCTTTTTCCGGCTCCATTGGGTCCCAACAGTCCATACACACCCGGACTGAGTTCCATTGTGATATGGTCCAATGCTTTTTTCTTTCCATACGTTTTGGATATATCCTGAATGAACAACTGTTTCACAATACCCCTCCATTTTTCAACCCGAAAAATACATTGACTGCCCTCCGTATATCACGGACGGGCAGTCAACACCAAACATTTATTCGTAAAAATGCACTTCAATCCGCTGATCGTTTCCATCCTTGAGATCTTCTTTTCGAATCAGATAGGGCGTACCATTTATTTCATTTGTGACTACATAATAGTACTCACCTGCGGTCTGCCAGATATCGACTTTTTCAATAACCGTTTGATCGATTGGATCGGTTTGTTCCGTGTCGATATCATAGCACAAATATTTGTTTTCTTCTGCACAGTAATAAATACTTCCTTCCACAAAGGTCGGTGTTTTTATGGAAGACGCCAATGAGGTTGTCTCCATTGTTTCAAGATCGAGACTGAAAATTTCATAGCTGGCAGTTGTTGTCCCGGTACTGCTTTGATCGCTTTGGCTGACTGCATACAGAAGGGAATCCGCTGTTAACAGCAAGGAGGAAATTTCATCTTTATTTTCCCACACCATGTTGCATTCTTTGCTCTGAATATCATATGTATACAACTGCGAGCAAAAGCCGGCTTCCTCATAATTCAGCCCGGTATATTCCCGTTCAAATGAAGTACGTCTGAAATACAGCATTCCCTGCCGAACGCCAAGCATCTGTATGGAAGCATTAAACCCGGTTTGCTTTTCTGTCAAATCCATTTGTTCTCCGGAACTGAGATCAACCCCGATCAGCCATGTCTCCGTTTGAGCAGTCAGTGTGATAGCACCATCCTCTTCGGTTTCCTTTGCCTGACTTCCCGACACATACAGGACGCCGTCATATACGACAAACGACTCAACATATGTAATCGGAAGCGTACAAAGCTCTTTTTGTTCCGAACGGTTCAGCTTGGACATCGACAGATCCGTTTGCTGCGTTGTGATATCAGAATTCAGAATATACAGCGCATCCTCCCAAACAAATCCGGAAGAACTATAGCTCCCCAAATAGGCGTCGCATCGTTCTTCATCCGGCGTCGAATCATCCCATGCCTCATGAGAGCAGTTCGTCCTGGAGCAAACCAACACATCCTGTTGGCTTTGATAATCATAAAAATACAGAAAATTTCCACTGTCAACATGATAGAAGCCATCCTCTATGGAAAAGGCAAGACCCATGTTCTGGTTGTAATATCCTGTCTGTTGTGCCGTTTCTCCGTCCGTGGAGGTACTGTTATTTTGCTGTGAGCACCCGGTCAACAGGTACACAACGCTGATTGCCACCGCGGCCAGCAATCCCCGGATGAACCGCTTGGATTTTTGCTTCATGATTCATCGCCTCCTGAAACCGGATTTCCTTTATTGACTGTCAAATTCCTCAAGCTGTCGCTTCGCCTCTTCGAGAATATCGGACATACCGGCGTCATTTACCAATTTCTGCGCAGCGGTCAACGCACTGTCAAGATCCTCACAATCCCCATACAGAAGGTCTGTGATTTCATGAGGGGTAGACGCGTTGATTGTCAGCAGTGCATCCACAGCATTGCGCTGCTCTTCCACCGCAGACACATCAAAACGGAAACCGGCTGGGAAATATTGCTCAAAATCCTCATAACATTGTTCTGTCTGTTCTCTGCTGTCGCTGCCGTCTTCCGTCCGCGCAATCATGGCGTTTGTATAATAATACGTCGGATCTATGGTTGCGTCGCTGCATACCAGCGTGGCGATGTCGGCGTCCGAATACAACCGGACGAGAAAATCAAAGGCTTCATCCTTATTCTGAGACCAGGATGCCAGTCCCGTCCCGGCGTCTCCGCCCGGGAATCCAAGCGCCGGTACATCTTCTGCCGGCACGACGATCACCTCAATGTCCGTGCTTCCGCCGTTTTCATATACGGTCATCGTATCCTCATACGTCTCAACCGTTGTGGCATAACACGACGTTGCAAAGAACGTCCCGGATGCGCCTTCTTCATAAAACCGGATCAAATTCTCGCTGCGGAACTGCTGGATCTGCGACAGATAGGAATAAAACTCGTCCGTTTCCAGCACATTCGCAAGTGTGCCGTCTGTCAAATATGCGAGCAAATCACATTCTCCGACCGAGCCCCACCATCCCTGGTTCAACCCGTACACGGCATTGGTCAGATATGGGATGACATCCTCGCTATTCTGAATGGATGCAAAAATCTCTTTATTTTCAAACGGATCTGTAGACAGCAGCGATGGATCAATGCTGTATTTTTCCAGCAGTTCCTTGTTGTACGCCGTCGCCTGATACGATGGGACATATTGCGAAATTTTGTATGTCACGTTGTCCAGCTTGCCCCATTCCCATTCGTCTGGTAAAATGACGTCGTCCAGCGCCCGGGCTTGCTCTGTTTCCAGATACTCATCCAACGGTTCCAAAAGGCTCTGCGCAACCATTTCCTGAAACGGATGGTTGATATGTTCTGTTTCATCGTCTGACGAAGAAAACACTGAGGTGGGATGGACGGAGATTACATCGGCAGCCTCGCCACTGTCCTTCCATTCAGCCGCAGAATCAACCACGGTATCGTACTCATCCCCATCCCAATATTCCTGTATTTCAACCTGATATGTCGCGCCTTTTTCGCTCAAAATCTGGTTTAACTCAGTCTCCCACGCTTCCTTTGCGCCGGAAACCGGCACCAGCCAGACAACCGTTCCTTCTGTTGACGTATTTTGCGCCGTTTGCGCGCTGCATCCTGTCAGCAAAACGACCAGCCCGAGAGCAAATGCCGTCATCTTTCTTCGCACCATGTTGTATTTCATAACTTTTTTCATTCTTCTCACTCCTCGATACAACGACAGGCAATCATAACAAATGCAGAGAGGGGAATCCTTTCAATTATGGTACGGCTGTTACTGTGTAGCCGAAGCAGGTTGTTGACCTATATGCCATTTTACTGAAATCATCCATTTTGCGATCACGTTTTTATGTTAAAAGACAATATCATAGTCTTTCATGCAGTATAGCATATTCCCAGAAACAAGTCAATATATATATGTGCATTTTGTATATATATTGTTTAAAATACGCATATATATCTATGCATATCGAACGAAATATAGGATTTGTTAGATCAATCTGTAATATTCCATAAATTGTATACTTGAACTTATATTACCTGTTTGCTTGATTTGTAAACCTTTTACAGTTTCCATAAACCCAAATTGTTGTAAAAATTCAAAAAGCGCCTGATTTCACATGAAATCAGGCGCTTAAATGGAGCTGCTAAGCAGATTTGAACTGCTGACCTCATCCTTACCAAGGATGCGCTCTACCGACTGAGCTATAGCAGCACAGATGTAAAAAAACAGATTTACCCTCATCCGAATAGCATGCATGCTATCGGATTTGGGCAAACATTGGCGACCCAGAACGGGCTCGAACCGTCGACCTCTAGCGTGACAGGCTAGCGTTCTAACCAACTGAACTACTGGGCCAAATTGGCAGGGGCAGAAGGGATCGA